>NZPQ01000048.1 GCA_002693365.1 Fidelibacterota bacterium | reverse complement strand
TTGCTAGGTGAACACAACTTATCAAATATACTTGCCTGTTTAAATATTTCTGAAATACTTAATATTAATAAAAAACAGCTAATTAATTCATTAATTAACTTTAAACCACTTAAACATAGAATGGAAGTAGTATATAAAAAAAATAGTTTTATGATTATAAATGATTCTAAAAGCACAAATTTAGATTCAACAAATTCAGCGGTTAAAAGTTTTAAAAATGAAATAATACTTTTATTTGGAGGTTTTTCAAAAAATGAGCTTGATGAAGATGAAATTATTAATATTACAAAATATAAAAATATTTCTGAAATAATCTGTTTCGGTCAAATTGGAAAACAGATTTACGAAATATTAAAAAACAAGACAAAATCAGTTTTAATACAAAATTTTAATGATGCAATATCAAAATCAATAGAAGTTTCGTTAAATAAAAAAACTATAGTTTTTTCACCCGGTTTTAAAAGTTTCGATGAATTTAAAAATTTTGAAGAACGAGGTGAGCATTTTAAAAAAATAATCAAAAGTTACTTTGTATAAATGAAAAATAAACAAGCAATATATGAAAAACCTATTACCTATGTAATAATTGCTACTATTGCTATTGGCTGTTTAATGCTATTTAGTGCTAGTAGTACAATAGCATTTAATAAATTTGGCAATTCAGCTTTTTATATTAAAAGACATTTAATTCGCCTAATTATTGGTATGTTAGCTTTTGCAATTGCTTACAAATTAAATTTTAAAATTTTTAAACATAACGCAAAAAAATTATTATTTCTTTCTTGGTTTATCATGCTATGTGCATATTTTTTTAATGAGGGAAGTTCAACAAATAGATTTTTAATAATTAATGGTAAAAATATAATTACAACATCTGACTTTGCAAAATTATGTTTAATTATTTTTACATCACAATTTATAGAAAACCATAAGAGTAAAATTAACGATATAAAAATTCTACTTTATAAATATTTGCCTTACTTATGTATTACCCTACTTTTTATCTTATTTCAACCTGATTTAAGTTCAACATTTACAATTTTAGTTCTTATAACATTAATCCTTCTAGTAGCAGGTATTAATATTAAATTTCTTTTATATCCTGGTATTTCAGGAATATTATTTGCTTTATTAATAATGAAAGATTTTCAAAAAGAACGATTTTTATTATGGTGGAATGGAGGAATTAATCAACAAGCTGAAAATTCTATAAATGCATTAGGAAATGGTGGTTTAAAAGGTGTTGGGTTTGATAAAAGTATAATTAAGGAAGGATTTTTACCAGAAGTACATACAGATTTTATACTTCCCATTATTGGTGAAGAATTTGGATTTATTGGTATATTTTTTATGTTTCTTTTATTTTTATCATTATATAGTCTTGGTATTAATATTTGTAAAAAAGCTCCTGATATTTTTAGCTCAATGCTATGCCTTGGAATTACTTTAAATATATTAGTTTATTTTTTAATTAATGTTTGCTACGTAGTAGGTTTTATTCCAACAACAGGTTTAGCAATACCTTTTTTTAGCTATGGTGGATCACATACCTTATTTAATTTATTTTCACTAGGTATTCTTTTAAATATTTCAAACCATACAAACCTTTATAAATATAAANCTATAAAATATGAATAATTCAATCTTTATATCAGGAGGAGGAACAGGTGGACATTTATTCCCTGCTATTTCAATTGGGAACGAATTAATTAAACATAATTTTTCAATAATATATATTGGTTCAAAGTATGGNATTGAAAAAAAATATTTTAAAGATAATAATATAAAACATTATTTATTAAATATTAGAGGAATTCAAAGNCATATATCAATTAAAAGTATTTTAATAAATTTATTATTTCCTNTTAGATTTATACTTGCATATTTATCATCAATTTTTTTAATAATTAAATATAAACCAAAACTAATAATTGGAACAGGTGGATATGCTTCTGGATTACCACTACTAGCNGGAATTTTATTCAAAATTCCAATAATGATTCAAGAACAAAATTCAATACCTGGACTAATAACCAGAAAATTAAGTAGAAAAACAAANAAAATANTATTAGGATTTAAGGAAGCAGAAAAAAAACTANATGGAAATTGTGTTTTCACAGGNAACCCTATAATGTCAAACCTNAANATTTATANCAAATTAGAATCAAAAGAAAATTTAGGATTTGATACAAATAAAAAACTCATACTAATTATTGGGGGNAGTCAAGGGGCTCGNGCAATAAATTATTATATATATGAAAATATTGATTTTTTTATTAAAAATAATTATCAACTATATTGGCAATGTGGATATAATGATATTAAAAAATTGAATAAAATTCAAAATAAATNAATTAAAATTATTCCATTTATTAAAGATATGTCTAAAGCATATTCATCAGCAGACCTGGTTATATCTCGAGCAGGAGCTATATCAATNAGTGAGCTTTCTATAATGAAAAAGGCTACTATATTCATTCCTTTACCATCAGCTGCTGATAATCATCAAGAAATAAATAGTAAATTTTTANCTCAGAAAAAAGCATGTGTTTCTATACATCAATCTAATTTAAAAAATAGAGATTTAGAAAAAACAATCTCAAACTTATTTACGAATAATAAAAACTTAGAAGAATTAGAAAATAACATAGAAAAATTTTGTAATAAAGATTCAAATAAATTAATTGTTAAAGAAATTTTGGAAGAAATTAAATGAATTTATTTGATACATCAAAAAAAATACACTTTATTGGTATTGGTGGAATTGGTATGAGTGGTATGGCTGAATTTTTATTTAATCATGGGTTTGATATTTCTGGATCAGATATATCAAGTTCNGAAAGAACTAAATACTTATCAAGCATAGGAATTAAAATTTCTAGCTCACATCAAAAATCAAATATAAAAAATCATGACTTAGTAGTTTATTCATCTGCAGTNGATCATAAAAATATTGAAATTATAAAAAGTAAAGAACTTAATATACCAATTATGAAGCGTTCTCAAATGCTAGGAGAATTAATAAAAATAAAGGATACTAGTATAGGTGTTGCAGGAACGCATGGAAAAACAACTACATCATCTATGCTAGGTTCAATTTTATATGAATCTAAATTAGATCCTACATTAATTATAGGAGGTATTGTTAATAAATTTAATAGCAACAATATTTCTGGAAATGGAGATTTTATTGTTGTTGAGGCAGACGAATTTGATAAAAGTTTTTTATCTTTAAAACCAACATATGCTATTTTAAATAATCTNGATAAAGAACACTTAGATACNTATAAAAATATCAAAAACTTGAAAGACACATTTTGTAAATATGCTAATTCAGTTCCTTTTTACGGAAAAGTAGCTATTAATAATGATTCAAGATACCTAGTTGATATTAAAAAGANAATTAACAAGCCTTCAATTACGTTTGGAATTAAAAATAATTCTGATATAATGGCAAAAGACATAAAATTTGATAAAAATAAATCTTCATTTAAAGTTATTTCAAAAACCTACGGAGATTTTAAAATTCAAATTCAATGTCCAGGAACTCATAATGTATATAATGCGCTTGCAGCAACTGCACTTTCACTTGATATGAAAATATCAAAAAATAATATTATAAATTCATTAAAAAAATATTCTGGAGTTAAAAGAAGATTTGAAATTAAATATGAAAATAAAAATAATAATATAATGGTTATTGATGACTATGCTCACCATCCTGTAGAAATTANATATACTATAGATGCTATCAAATCAGGTTGGAATAGTAGATTAATTAGTATATATGAGCCNCATCTTTTTTCCAGAACAAAAGAATTTAAAAAAGAAATCGCTGAAGCACTTTTATTATCNGATAAAATAATTATTACNGANATNTATGGATCAAGAGAAAAGCAATTAGATAATATTAAAAGTGACTTAATTATTGATGAATTAAATTCATATAATCATGGTGATTATTTACTGATAGGTAATAAAAACNATATTTGTAATTANTTGAAAAATAAAATTAAGCAAAATGATACAATATTANTTATGGGTGCAGGTCANATAAACTCTATAACTAAAGATATAGTAAAAATTATAAAGGAAAATTATGAAAAAAATTAACATTGAAAAAATTGTGAATTATATTTTTATAATTTCATCAATAATAATTCTTATCAACTTAATAATATTTAGTATAAAAGATANAGTTTTTGATATTAAAAATATCAGTATACAGAATAATAAGTTTATTGATAAANAAGAATTGACTCAAATAATTGATGATGAATTAAAAGATAAAAATTTACTAAATATAAATATATTTAAATTAAAAAATATAATCAATGAACATGACTTCATACAATCATCNAAAATATATACTTCANTTCCTTCAAATNTTCATATANTAATAAATGAGATTACGCCAATTATATTATTTGAGCAAGNATCTAAATATTATTTATATGATTATAAAAAAAATAAAATNGAAGCTGATATAAAAGCTTTAAACTATTTTCCNGTACCAATTTTAGTAAGTGATATAAAAGANCATAATAAAATTAAAAATATAACAAACTCATTAATTAAAATTTTTAANCAATATCATTCGCTNTANNATTCAATATTACAAATAAAAATTAATAATAAAGAAATTCACTATNTGACAGATAAAGGAACTACNATTAAACTTAATTTAGACAATATTGATTTGCATACTCAAAAATTAATTAACTTTATAAATCAAAATCAAAAAAAACCAATTGAAAAATACGAATATGTTAACTTATTAATTCCTAATCAAATAATTGTTAAAGAAAAGAGTATATAGAAATATGAATAATAAAAATATAATTTCTGGNATAGATATAGGAACTACAAAAATTGTTGTAATNATTGCTGAAAAAAAAGATGGTGCAATAAATATTATAGGATTTGGTAAAAGTAATTCTGATGGTTTAGAAAGAGGTATTGTTGTTGATATAAGTAAAACTATAAAATCAATAACAAAAGCTGTTAAACAAGCTGAAGAACAGGCTAGTATTGAAATTGAATCTGCATTTGTTGGATTNACAGGCGATCATATAACGGGTATTAATTGTACAGGGAATATTTCTATTTCTACTGGTGATTATAGAAATCCNGCTGGAGAAAGAATAACCCAAAAGAATATTGATAAAGTATTAGANCATTCAAGNGCAATTAACTTATCTCCAGAAAGAAAAATANTGCACACATTATCAAAAGAATTTAAAGTTGATGAAAGATCAGGAATTAAAAATCCACTTGGNTTATCAGGNAATAGATTAGAAGCTAATGTNCATCTTGTAACCATAGCNAGAAATATAGAAAATGACCTTAGAACATGTATAGAAGAATGTGGTCTAGATATTGACGGATTTATATTAGAGCCACTAGCTTCATCAGCTTCAGTATTAGATATAAATGAAAAAAANTTAGGCTCTATACTTATAGATATAGGAGGAGGAACAAGTGATATTATCATTTTTAATAATAATTCTATTATTCACACAGGTGCTATACCNCTTGGAGGAGAAAACTTAACAAAAGATATNGCTTATGGATTAAACACCTCATTAGAAAATGCAGAATTTATTAAATGTAAAAATGGGGTTGCTAAAGAATCTTTAGCAGATGAACAGAAAATAATTAAAATAATAGGAACAAATGGAAGAGAAGATAAAGAAATATCTGAAAAGTATCTTGCTTCAATTATTCAACCCAGAGTAAATGAAATATTTAATTTNGCAAAAAATGAAGTTGAAAGAAGTGATTATAATGGAGATTTTACTTTTGGAATAATATTAACTGGTGGTGGTGCTTCACTAAATGGAATTATTGATATAGCACAAGAAATTTTTAACATGCCTGTNAAGATTGGAATTCCTGATACAATAAATGGTAAAGCTGAAATCATTAATAATCCAAGATATGCAACTGGCATTGGNATTATAAAATATGTTATAGAAAATAAAAAAGTTTTAAAAGAACAGTTTGAAGTNAATAATAATTCATCAATAAATACATTTATAAGCAAAATTAAAAATGTATTTAATAAAATAAATTAATAAAAGGAGATAATATGTTATTTGAACCAGCAAATCTATCAGAACAAAAAGCAAAAATAGTTGTAGTAGGTGTCGGAGGAGGTGGAGGAAATGCTCTTAATAGAATGATTAGTGATGGTATGAATTCTGTTGAATTTATAGCAATAAATACAGATGCTCAAGATCTAGAAAATAATAATTCTCAAAAAAAATTACAAATTGGGAAAGAATTAACTAAGGGTTTAGGTGCAGGAGCAAATTCAGAGATAGGAAAAGAAGCAGTTAAAGAAAATAAAGAAGTGATTTTAAAAGAACTTGGACAAGCTGATATGATATTTATTACAGCTGGTATGGGAGGTGGAACAGGAACTGGTGCTGCTCCTGAAATAGCTAAATTATCTAAAGAAATTGGTGCACTAACAGTTGGAATCGTTACCAAGCCTTTTGCATTTGAAGGTCCAATTAGAAAAAAACGGGCTTTAGAAGGTATTAAAGAAATGAAAAAAAATTGTGATACTCTCTTAATTATACCAAATGAAACATTATTAGAAATTGCATCAGATGATACAACTGTTAACCAGTCTTTTCAACTTGCTGATACTGTTTTAAATGAAGCTACCAAAGGAATATCAGATTTAATTAATAAACCTGGATTAATTAATCTTGATTTTGCTGATGTTAGTACAATTATGAGAAATATGGGAGATGCTATAATGGGAAGTGGTAGCGCTATAGGTGAAGAAAAAGCGATTCTTGCTGCTCAACAAGCTATTAATTCTCCACTACTTCAGAATGCAAGCATAAAAGGTGCAAAGGGTTTACTTGTTAATGTTTCAGGCCCAAAAAATATGAAAATGAAAGAACTTGATGAAGCATCTAATATTATTTATCAAGAATCTGGTGAAGATGCAAATGTAATATTAGGCTGTGTAATTGATGATAATTTAAATGATGAAATAAAAATAACTGTTATTGCAACAGGTTTAAATAATAATGAACAACCAGAGTTTTATGATAATACTCAAGAAGAAAATATTAGNAATAAATACTTAATGCATTCAACAACTGTAGAAGAAACAAAAGNANATTTNGTTAATAATCAAGNAATGCTTGATAATAATGAATCAAATCAAATTGCTGAAAAAGAAACAGANGAGAATGAACAAGAAAATAAAGAAAGCAAAGANAGTAAAGAAAATTTACTACAATTTGGTGAGAATCTNGANATACCAACTTTTTTAAGAAATAGAAAGATTTAAATTTATTTCAAAAATTGTTTGAATTTGATCTGATTTATAAAGTCTAATTTTACCTTTATGAATATATTCAATTATTCTCTTGGTCAAGTTTAGACCTATTCCCCAACCTTTATTTTTTGTACTAAATCCTGGCTTAAATATTTGACTTTTATTATCTCTTTTAATTCCAGATCCATTATCAATAAATAAAATTTTTACTTTTTTATTATTTTTTTCGATATCTATAAATATTTTACCATTATTTGATTTAATAGAATCAATAGAATTTTTTATTAAATTTTCAAAAGCCCATGACAATAAAATCTTGTCACCTTTGATTAATAAATTTTTATTTTTAAAATTATGATTTATTTCAGTTTTACTTGACTTTGGTAATTTTGACTTATAATAATTAATTACATCTTCAATAACTTCAATTAAATTGAACTCTGAAAATTTTGGCATTGAACCAATTTTATTAAACCTTTCTGAAATATTTTCTAATTTATTCAAATCATGCTTCATTGAAGTATATATTTTTTCTTTATTACTAGGATTTTCTTCTAATAAACCCACCCATCCCATTAATGAAGAGATAGGTGTTCCAAGTTGATGCGCTGTTTCTTTTGCCATACCAATATAAACTGAATTTTTTTCATTTGACCAAATCAAATTAATTCCTAAAAACATAAAAACTAATACTATAAAAGCAAATCCAAATTCTACCAATGGGATCCATCTAATATTTTTTATTAAAACTGAATCACCATAGTGAATTCTTATTATAGGATTTCCATCAATTTCCATAATAGTTAATGGATTATTATTTTTATCCATTCTATAAACTATATCTTTTATATTACTATCATTTTCAAACTTTAAATTCAAATGTTGATATGTAAAAGAACCATCATTTTTCTTTGTAGATATTATCATTGGAATTTGTAATTCGTTAATCAACGGAAGTAGAGTATCAAGCAAATATTGAGAATCTACATTTTCATTCGTTAATTTTTCATGGTAAATATTTGCAATTGTTTTAACTTGATTATTTAATTCATTTCTTAACTGATTTATAATAAATGAATTAATTAAAAAAAATGTAAAAGCTAATATAATAACCGTAAAAAATATACCAAACTTTATTTTATTTATGTCTTTATGATTTCTTACCATAATATCTTCTTACTAATAAATATATAAAAACTAATATTATTAATGCTACAGCTATTCTTGTTATAAATAAACCATAGTAAAACTCTTTGGGATTAAATCTCATTTCAAAACTATTTATCCCGCTAGGAACTTTTAATCCTCTTACAATTTTATTTACTTGATATATTTCTTGTTGAGTTCCATTACAAAATAATTCCCAACCATCTTCATAAAATATTTCACTTAATATTAAAAATTGATTTGAACTACTTTTTGTCTCAAATTTAATTAAATCTGCTGACCAATAAGTTAATTTGCTTGTTCTATCTTTAGAATTAAAATTTTCTTCTATTATATTATCATTTATATAAACATAATTTTCTGGATTATAATTATTTTCTAAAATATCATCTAAATTATTTTTATCTGATAAAATTTTATTTGTAAAGAAAATTCTACTTGAAAAATCATTGTATTCATATAAAAAAAGACCCACTTTCTTACCATCATAGTTCTGATTATTACCAAAGTAAGTAAGACCCTTTTGACCTAAGTTTTTAAATGAAGGGTGATTAAATTCTGATGATGGTAAAATAATATATTTAATATTAAATAGCTTTAAAATGCCCTCAGGCCAAAGTGTAAAGCCTTTACTATTAATTTTTTTTATAAATTCATTATAGTTATTTAGCTTAGCAGGATGGTATCCATTTATATTTTCTATATGATAGTTCGCCCACCTATTTTGTTCTCCAACAAAATCCATAATTCTATATTTTGATGAATCATTCTTTAAATAAGTTATAATTGGATCTTGATTTTTAAAATTTTCAATATAATTATTTTCTTTTAAAATATTTTTGTGAGGTATATGTATTACTGGAGAAATTATTTCTCTATCTATTCTAAAATAATCATAAGATATTATTATAATTAATATATAAACATATACTTTTCTATTTATTTTATTGCTATAGTAAAAATATATTGATAAAACTGCAATTAAAATTACTAGCATTATATTAATTGAATCATGAAAATGCATTTCATTAATTTTTGATATATATGGATTATTTGGATTAGTAAATAAATGACCGAAAATTAGATAGCTCAATGATATGAGAAACAAAAAAAGCAAATAATAATTTTTATATGTAAATTTTATTTTATCTAAAAGAATTCCAAATCCTAAAGAAGCTAAAACTAAAATAGAAAAATGACTTAAAATTAAAATATATGCAGGAACTCTAAATTTATTAAAATAAGGAAGATACTGATAAAATATTTGATAAAAATTAATAAAATTACTTCCTAAAGATATCAAAATAGACAAAACAATTGTCAATAAAAAAAATAATTTAAATTCTTTTTCAATCTTTGATTTTAATAAACCAATAAAAGCTAAAAAAATAACAAAAATTGATATGTAATTAGGATAATCAGTAAACGGAAAATCACCAAAGTATAAAGGACCTCCAAATCCTAAGGAATAAGGAAAAATAAAAGTAAACATTTCTTTTAAGCTTAATGACCATTGAGTTGCATACTCAATTCCTGCTCCCCCACCAATATTTGAACCTCTAATTGATTTTGAACTATATTTTAATATTGGTAAATAGATTGATAGTGATAAACAAAGTCCTAAAATTAAGGAAACTATTAATCCGATTTTAAGTTTTATAAATTTATATACATCTTTTACTTCATTTTTAAAAAAATAGAAAATATTTATCACAAAGAATAAACCTATCATCATCCATGTGTAGTAAGCTATTTGTACATGACCTCTTTGCAACTGAAAACCAATTAAAATTGAAAATAATAAGTAATTAAGTAGCTTAGGTGTTTTATAAATTTTAAATAGGTAAAGAATAATCCATGGAATGTATGATGCTGACATCATTTGGCTACCATGTCCATAAGCAAACATTACTATCATATATGGCATTAATAAAAATAATATAGAACCAAATAAAGCACTATATTTTTCCTCTTTAAAAAATAAAATCAATTTATAAAAGCCTAAGGCTCCAAATATTAAATGAAAAATAAAATACCAATTCCATGATAATCCTAGATTATTAAGCATAACCATTAAATGATGAGGATAATAATAATTTGAAATACTTAAAAATGAGTGTATAGTTGGTATACCACCTAGAATCCAAGGAAACCACAAGGGAAACTCATTATATGAATCTACATATAATTTAATTGCATTTTTTACAGCTATAGGTGATAAAGAATCTCCACTTGTAAATAAATATGCACCATTAATTAACTTATAAAATAAAAACGATGCTATAATTAAAAAAATAGATAGAACTATAATATAGTCTTTAAATCTCATGAAATTATTAATTTTATTAATGTGAAAAGAAGTCTAATAGGTAATAATATAATATTTATCAAAAAGTACAAAATAAAAACGAAAAAATTATTACTTAAATATAAAAATTTAATTGAAGAAACTAATTTGTAATATAATTTAAGAATACTAAACCTTCCACCCATTGAACTTGATATTTTGTGGCTTATAATACTATCATGAACAAATATACATTTAGTATTATTATTCTTTGCTCTTAAACACAATTCTACATCCTCATAGTAAAAATTAAAAGACTCATTAAAACCATTTAAAGAATCAACCAAAGACTTACTAATTAACATTGCACACCCTGAAACAAAATCAGTTGTAGTTGTTTTATATTCAGTTCTTTTTTCATCTGAATTAAGACCAATATGATATGTAAGTTTTGTAAATGGACTTTGCCTACCCCCTGCATACCATATTAAATTATTATTACTATTTAATATTTTAGGTGAAAATATATTATTAGAACCAAATTGATTTATAGAAATATGAAGCCTTTCTAATGTGTCCTTATAAATTATTGTATCATTGTTAAGCAAAAAATAATAGTCGTCGTTATCATTTTTTAATTTTTTAAAAGCGTAATTATATCCTTTTGAATAACCAAGATTTTTATCAATTTTAATAATATTAATTTTATTAGAGATTTTATTTAAATCTTTTAATGAATCATCTGATGAACCATTATCTACAACTGTAATTTTATAATTTTTATAGCTTGAGGTTAATATAGATTTCAAACAATTATTTAATACTTTTTTTCCATTCCAATTCAATATTAAAATATTTATTAGAGGATATTTTTTCATTTAAGTAATTCCTCAAAGTGTTTACTAAAATTATCAAAAGAATATTTGTTTTTATATTCATTAATATATTCTTTAGATTTTTCAAAATTATGATTGTGATAAATTTCAGACAAAATTGCAGATAAATTATCGCTATTATTATCTTTAAAAAAATATCCAGTTTGTTTTTCAATAACATGATCAGTTAAACTTGGCAAATTAGAACATACAACTATTTTATTAAAGTGGTAAGCCATAGGGATTATTCCACTTTGAGAAATTTTTCGATATGGTAACACTACAAGATCTGACGCAGAGAAGTATAAATTAATTTCATCATTTGGTATATATTTTTTATGCCAAATAACCATTTCAGATAGATTATTATTATCTATTAAATCTTTAATTTTATTTGTTTTTATATATGATTCACCAGCAATCAATAACTTAATATCAAGATTTTTTAAACCTTTTAAAGCATTTATTAAAATATCTAAACCTTTATAATCTCTAATGAATCCAAAAAATAACAATAATAATTTTGGTGGATTTATAATTTTTAATTTTTTACATGCATCTTTTTTTGAAATACTTGATTTTAAATTTTCTTTTAAAGGTAAAAAACTTTTTACAATTTTTGAATTACTACCAACTAATTTTTTTAGCTTAAACTCAGAATCATCTGACATGACTAGAAAGTTATTGATGTTCAAAAAGAATTTTTTTATAAAATATTTTTCAATAAAAAAACTTTCGTGAGGAAATATGTTATCACAAATACAAGATATTTTAATGTTATTTTTTTTACTTTTAATTCTCCAATTAATAAATAAGTATAGCGGTACAAAAAAAGGATTCCAGTATCGAAATATAACATGAGAAAAATTATTTTTTAAAATATAATTTGAAACCTTAAACCATGAAATAGGATTTAATATATCAATATAATACTTAATATTCTTATCATCTATTTTCACTGAAAAATCATACTGAGAATCACTTGGATATAAAAATTTAGGATACAACCTACTAAAACTTAGAATACTAACTTTATACTTATTTCTAACATTAGTATATATAATTTCTGATTCTTTTGAGATTCCTCCTTTAATAGGAGGATAAGGAGTTATAATTGCTATTTTCATTCTTCAAAATTGAAGTATCTAGCAATATCTATATTTTTATTTTTATTTATGTTAACAATAAGTTCACAAACAAGACCAATTGAAAAAAATTGTACACCAATTATAAGTAATAAAAGGCCTAAAAAGAAAAGAGGATTTTTAAATGGGGTAATCCAAATTCCATTGAACCAGTTTATTGTCAAATAAATATTAATTATCACTCCAACTAAAAATAATAATAAACCAAGTGAACCAAATAAATGTAATGGCCTTGTTAAATATTTTTTAAAAAACATTAATGTAATTAAATCAAAAAAACCATGAAAAATTCTTGATTTTGTATATTTAGAATTACCATGTTCCCTTTTTCTATGATTAACAATAAGCTCACTTACTTCAAAACCATTATTCTTAACTAGAATTGGTATAAATCTATGTAAGCCACCATAAATATTTATCATCTTAACTGCTTCAACAGGGTAGGCTTTAAATCCACAATTAAAATCATGTATTCTAATGCCTGTTAAAAATCTTAAAACAAAATTAAAAATTTTTGATTGTATTCTTTTAGATAATGAATCTAATCTATTTTTTTTCCAACCTGATACTAGACCATTTGTTTGTTTAACCTTATCAATAAATGAATCTATTTCTTTAGGATCATCTTGTAAATCTGCATCTAAAGTTAATACTATATTTCCACTACACTTTTTAAAACCTGCGTTAAGTGCCTCTGACTTACCTTTATTTGTTAAAAAATCAATTAACTTTACATTTGAATCATTAGTAATTAAATCTAAAATTATTTTCTTAGAATTATCCTTACTTCCATCATTTACGAAAATAATCTCCCAATCATATTTATTATTAACATTTTCTTTAATTTCTAAATATAATTGTTTGATTGAATCCTGTTCTTCAAATACAGGAACTATTATTGATATATCTTTTTTTGTTTTCATTTTAGAAGTTACAAAAAAAGGGTATAAATACCCTTTTTTGAAAATTTTTGAAGCTTAAAATTATTTAGATGCTATAAAATCTTTAATAGTAGCTTCAGGAGTTTTTCCTTCTGGTACAGATAAAATATCTTCAGAGAATCTAACAGAACCTGTCTTTTCAGAGATAACTGATCTTACCAATTTGATTCTATTTTTACTTGCTGCTTTTTTACCTGTTTTATCACTAAATGATTGTTTTTTCGCCATAATAAACTAACCTTAAATTAAACTTTTGTTAAATCGTGCATAAGTTAACACTTTTTTACTTGTCATTTCCAAGCAATAATACAGGATTATCAACATTTAATGAATCTGAATCATTAATTGCTATTGAATCATCAAAATTATTAGTATTAACTAAAGTATTTTGTTCATTAAGATTTGAAAATTTAAAAAATGAAAAAGATAAAATAACAATTAGTGAAGCACCAGTTAATAATGCAATGCTATCAGATTTTGAAAAAATACTTCTTATAGAATTATAAAATGAATTAGAAATAATGCTATTTTCATGTTCGTCAATTCTTTTATTTAGCTTGTAAACAAAATCAGATGATCCTTCAATATTTTCTAATTTTTTTAAAGCTAATGTATTGTATTTTATATCATTAACAATTTTTTTAAATTCTAAATCCTGATTCATATATGATTCAAAATCAATTTTGTCATCATTGCTTAGTGTATTTTCAATATAATCAGTAATCTTTTCTAAATATTTATTATCAATCATTTATAGCTTTTAACTCCATAGTTTATTAAAATCTCTCTCAGTTTCAACTTTCCTCTATTTAATCTAGATTTAACTGTTCCAAGAGGTAGTTGTAGTATTTTACTTATAACATCATAAGAAAGTTCCTGAATTTCTCGTAAAATTATAATTATTTTATAATCATGTTCTAATTCAGATAATGCTTTTTGCAAAAGTTTTGATTCATTGTTTGAAGATTTTTCAATATTATCCTCATCAATAAAAATATTTTCACTTGTACCATCTTCATTAATATCAGAAATTGAAGATGTCTTTCTTCTTTTTAATTTTCTTAGCTCAGTTTTAGCAAGATTTGATGCAATCGTAAATAACCATGTTGAGAATTTAAATGTTTCTTTGTAAGAATCTTTTTTAAGATATACTTTAAAAAAAGCTTCTTGTGCAAGATCTTCAGCTGCATCCATATCATGCATATATCTATATAAAAAACTTATTATTTTATCTCTATATCTATTAACAAGCTCAGTGTAAGAGTTTCTATTTCCATTTTGGAACTCTTTTATTAATAATTCATCTGTTTTACGATTTGATGTCATGGTGACCTCTACATATTTTTACCAATAATGAATTAATAACTATTTGATTATTTACACTTGTTGTTTTGAATAAAATATCAATATCTCTAAGAGCTAATATAATGTTCATTATTTCACTTTCATTATAATTTTTTTTATAGCTAGGTAATCTAGAACTTAAGATTTTATTTAATCTAGAATATCCATTATTGGTTGAAATAATTTCAATAAAAAGATAATACATTTGCATAATAATAGGAATAGTTGAAACACCATTCATATATAAGTTATTAAAAATACTTATAGACTCAGATAAATTTTTTTGTCCAATAGCATTAAGCAAATGCCAAGTTTTTATATGTTTGCTTTGATAGTCTGATTGAATTACTTTCGAATCTATATTTTTATTATCACTTATCAAATAATATTTCTCTACCTCATTAATAATTGTTGAAATATCATTACTAAAATTATTTACTAAATAATCAAGTAAACTATAATCAATATTAATCTTTTCAGCTTTAAAATAGTAATTAACCCATTCTTTAATTTTTTGGTTATTGATAGGTGTTCTAGTATCAANCAANCCAGTAATTTCTGATACCTNTTTAGCAAATTTATTTTTTATCATAAAATCATCTACCACAAATATTAAGATATTATTATCNTCAANATTTTTTAGATATTCTAATAAATTACNCTGNTCTTTCATTGNAATCTTATTAAAGTTTNTNATTATTGATATTGTATTACTAGCAAACAAAGATACACTATTAATATTATTAAACAACAGTTCAANATCATTTGTTTCATTTAAATAATAATATTTTGTCTCAAAATTATTTTTCAAATAATTTTTTAATTTTGAAATAAATATGTTTTGTAAAAAATAATCATCTCCTAAAAGAAAGTAGGCAGATTTATTACCATCCTTATAAAGTGCTCTTAAAGCTTTTCCTACACTAGTTTGCATAATAAAGAACCAAAGTAATCATAAAACAATAAATAGAAAAATACCAAAATTTTCCTTCATCAATTATTTTTTTTAGAATAAACAAAACACTGTAGCCAATNANAAAAGAAGATAGTATACCNGCTAATAATTCCAACAAAAAANTAGTATCAAGTAGTAAAAGCTCAATATTATTAAAAATTAAATACGTTGAAGAAAAAATTAAAATTGGTATTGCCAGCATAAAAGAAAACTGCATTGCTTTTTTAAANGATAAGCCAAGTAATAATGCCATAAAAATTGTTAAACCCGANCGTGATAAACCAGGAAGTATAGCTGTTGCCTGAGCTAGGCCTATTAATAATGCAGCTAAATATGAAATTTTTGTNCCCTTATTATTAATAAAATATTTTGTTGAAAAAATTAAAATTGTNAGAAAAATATAACATATGATTAAATAATCCATTGANNNTATATCAAAAAAATATTCTTTTATTTTATCTTCAAATAANAACCCAATAATACTTGCAGGAATAGAACCTAAAATAATTATTAATAAGTAATTGAAATCCCCATTGATAGTTTCTTTAATTTTTTCTGAAATGAATTTTTTCCAAAAAAATAATATTGATAATAGTGTTCCTAAATGAAGAGCTACCTCAATTATCAATCCTCCATCAGCTATACCAAATAACTTTCTTANNANTAANAAATGNCCAGAGCTACTTANTGGGAAAAACTCNGTTAANCCTTGAACAATACCTAATAATATATATTCTAAATAATTCATTATTTAACNACAATACATGACAACATTCTTCCAGATGATTCTTTATCTCTTCTATAACTATGTAAAGTACTATCACCAAAAGTACAACTATTATCAATTTTTATTTTATTACTTTCTACTCCCTTTTTAACTAAATCAACCTTNATAGATTTATTTAAATCTAAATAATATGAATTATTTTTTTCAATAATAGAACCTTTAAAATCATCAACCATCTCCTTGCCAACCTCATAGCAACATGGCTTTATAGATGGACCCATAATAAAATTCAAATTATTTAAATCTGATCCTAAATCAATAAACTTATCGATTGCTTTTAAGTGGATTTTTTTCTTTGCGCCCCTCCACCCTGCATGAACAATACCATAATTATTATTTACATCATCGTAAATAAAAATAGGAACACAATCAGCTGTTTTTATAAATAAAATTAAGTTTTTATCACCACTTTTAATAAGACCATCTGCATCTCCATGATTACCTGGTNTATTAACCACTAAAACCTTATCTGAGTGAATTTGATTTACATCGGTTAAAAGCTGAGTATTGATCTTTTCTTTTTCAAGTAAATCTATTAGAATATCACGGCTAGATTTTGACTTACTAAAACAGGTAGTGAACATTAAGTATTTTTCAGTTGAGAAACTGATATTATTACTTTTCATATAAATCTGTTTTAACTATATCTCCACTCTCNTTATANTAAATCCACTCACCAACTTTTTCTCCAGCTTTATAATTACCCATGGATTTAGGCATTCTACTTGGGAAATATTCTATCCACTTACCATCTCTAAGATTATTTGATAGGTTACCTTCTGTGTACATAATTCCNTTGTTAAAATATTCGATATACTTACCATCAAATATAATCTCATCATTAAACTTTATTAAAAATGTTTCTATTTTTTTGTAACCATTCTCATACCAATAACTACACAATTTATTTGGGTTAATTTCTCCGTTTAAATAAAAAATTATGCTTTGCTTATTTCCATTTTTAAAATAAGATTTCCACTTACCACTTTTTAAATAATTAAAATATGAACCCTTTGTTAAAACTTGACCTGTAGGATAGTAAGAAATAAAATCACCGTTTCCACTATTATCATAATCTATAGTACTAATAATTTTTCCATCTTCATGATATTTTGTCCATTTACTAAAAACTTTACCGGCCTTATAAATACCATCTTCTTTTAAACTACCACTATCATAGTATGATTTATAAAGTCCATTTAATGTGTATTTATCAGGGTGACCATCAGCATAAAATTCACTTGATAAAAAATTATTTTCAGACAAGGTGCTATCCTTGCTAGCAGCATACATTTTTATTGGTTTATTTGAATCTAGGCTCCCATCACTTAGAAAATATTCTCTAATTAAAAGTCCTTTTTGATTACGCTCTGTCCATCTACCATTTTTTCTATCATTTGAATAATATCCATCTTCAAAGACTATTTTAGAATCAGCGAAATCATAATACGATTTATACATTCCATTACCATCTATAAAATCAATTGTACTTTTAATATTTCCACTTCCATAGTATTCAGTCCAAAGACCATTTTTAATATCATTCAAATAACTTCCTGTGGTTTTTATACTTCCATTATCATAATATAAAATGTAATCACCTTCCATCACCTCATCAGCATAAACGGTGTTAAAGCAATCTTGCGTTGGTCTACAAAGTATATATGAATGAACAGTGTATTCAATTGATTTATTTCCATAATCATTGTACTGAACAATATTAGTTTCAGTATAATCTTTATTTTCGTCTATTGATTTGTATGTATAATATTTATCAAAAATTTTATTTCCTTCTTTATTATAAACATTCCACAGTCCTGCTCTATAACCATCAACATATAAACCAAACTCGTTTGTTTCACCATTGATATGGTAGGATATATACTCACCATCCTTTATAAAATTATTATCTTCAAATTTTTCATTATACACACTTTCTCTTATACCAACATCACTGTATTGAACAGTTTGCTTAACAATAATACCATTATCTAAATAACGTTCTTTATATTTTTTACCATTCTTATAGTAACTTGTATAGTTACTATCTAATAATCCTTCGTTATAAAATTCTTTAGAAAATAATTCTCCAGATGCATAGAAAGTACTATATACTCCATTTTTCAATACATCTTTTTTAGCAACAACCGTATCTATAATTTCAGGCATAGGCTGTAATATTTTAACAGTTGAGGTTACTTCAATTGGCTTGGTTAAATCTACGATTGAATCTAAAACTCCACTTGAGTAATGCAAGTTTAGTATTTCTATTCCTTTTTGATCAAACTCCACCCATAATCCATCTTTAAGATCATCAACAAAAAGACCAAACATTTTCATTTTTGAATTTTGATGAAACTCTGAATATGTTGAATTTAGATTATGAAACTTTCTTTCAGATTTGAGAATTCCATTTTCATAAAACTCATACCATGTTCCAACTCTTAAGCCTTTAAAAAGCTCTCCATAATGTTTTTTAATACCATTTTTATGATAATCTACAATCTCACCTGAGTAAGGTTTATAGCTATTTGGAAGAAAATACTTATCCTCAAATTTTAGAAGGTCAAATTGGGAAACTTCATTCTGAGATAATAAAATTGTGGTGAATATAAAAAATATATATCTCTTCATAATTGATAATCTAACCATTGAGACTGATTATATAAAGAAATTTTAAAGCTATCTACAATCATTCACAAACTAAATTGTAAATAACAGGACAATATTCACTTACACCATAAGTTCCAAACCAATTAAGATCACTACATGTAGCTTCTTGAATATCATCATAAGGAGGTCCAGTCCAAGCAAGAGTACCCTCTGCAGAAAATGCTGTGTTTATCACATCAAATTGAACATAAGAACTATATCCTGCTAATCCACAATACAAACTCGCTAAATCTTCGCCAGTATAACTTGTTGTATAATCACCACACCCAAATCCATAACCTGAAAGATATGTAAAGCTAGCTGATGTTCCAGCTACATTAATGTAACTTTCACCGAAAACATTACCACAAACAGAATCAATACTTGTACTATCACAGTATTCTGACCAACTGCTGTACTGCCAATCTGAAAATACAGAAAATGTGTTATGAATCGCACATTTATTTTCGCTAGATAATGCCGAAGCTCCATCAAATATCTGACTCATATATTCTAAAGACGATAAATCCCAACTAGATATATCTTGATCAAAGCTAGAAGCATCATAAAATGTTTTAGGCATATATTGTACGCTTGATACATCCCAGCCAGATATATCTTGATTAAAACTAGTTGCACCATCAAATGTTTCCCATAAAGTTATTACATTTGATACATTCCAATTTGATACATTCCCATTAAAGCTAGCTGCATTTCTAAACATACCTTCCATAACAACCACACTTGATACATCCCAACTTGATAAATCTTGATTAAAGGCACTTGCTCCTGAAAACATACTATTCATGGTTGATACATTAGATACATCCCAATTTGATATATCATCATTAAAATTAAATTTATCACTAAACAGTGTGCTCATATCTTGTATTAAAGATACATCCCAAGTGTTTATTTCACCATATGTTGATAAAGCCAAGCTGTTATCATCAACCCAAAGGTCTACAGCTGTTTTTAAAGCAGATGTTGACTCCGGTTTAAAAATATCACAGTATTCTGACCAACTGCTGTACTGCCAACCTGAAAATGAAGAAAATGTGTTATGAATCGCACATTTATTATCGTCAGATAATGCCGAAATTCCACCAAATATCGAAGTCATATTTGTTACACTCGATATATCCCAACTAGATATATCTTGATCAAAACTAGATGCATCATAAAATGTTTTATTCATATTTTGTACGCTTGATACATCCCAGCCAGATATATCTTGATTAAAACTAGTTGCAGCATAAAATGTTTCATATAAATTTGTTAAACTTGACACATCCCAGTTTGATATATCTTGATTAAAGCTAGTTGCACCTTTAAACATCATTGCTATTTGGTGTACATTTGATACATTCCAATTTGATATATCTCCATTAAAGCTAGTTGCATTTAGAAACATACCATCCATAACAAGTACGTTCGACACATCCCAACTTGATAAATCGTAGTTAAATGCTGTACCCCGAAATAAATAAGGCATATTGGTTACATTAGAAACATCCCAGTTTGATAAATCTTGATTAAAATTTTGTGCATTATAAAACAATTGATTCATATCTGTTACATTTGATACATCCCAGCTACTTATATCATCATTAAAACTAGATTTATCACGAAACAGTGCGGACATATCTGTAATTAAAGATACATCCCAAGTGTTTATCTCACCATATGTTGATAAAGCCAAGCTGTTATCATCAACCCAAAGGTCTACAGCTGTTTGTAAATCAAGTCTTGTCTCCGGTTTAAAAATACCATTACAACTAGAATTTTCATCAGGGCCACTTCCTCCACAAACGCCACACTCATCTTCAACTGCATCACCACCACAGACACCATTGCAATCTGCTATAACTTCATTATTTTGACTGCTACTACAAGAGATAAATGGATCTGTCCATACTCCCGGTGCAAAATTTAGACAAGATAAACTATTACATGTTTCAAAATCAGTAACCCAGCTTAAGTCTGACATAGTATCCCACTCAGGACAATCACAACTTCCCTCTGTAATAATCTCACAATCACCACCACAATTACCGCAATCATCTTCAACAGCTGTTCCATTTACAACTCCAGCACAATCAGTACATGTTGAATTATCACCACCACACACTCCACATTCATCTGCAACTGCTGTAGAACCACATGTATTATCACATCCACCAATAACAGAATCTCCACCACATACACCGGCACAATCTTCTACAGTTTCACCACCGCATACACCAGAACAATCTTCCGTAGTTCCACTAAAACATACACCATCACAACCAGCATCTGGGCCTTCAACAAAATCACACTCTCGCGTTGTTTCCATACTACATGTAATTTCTACTTTAGTTTGGTCGCCATCAACACAAGTATTTTCCCATTGCGGAACACATGGAATCGAACCACCATAACAATACATACTTACGTTTCCATTACACCCAGCTTCTTTATTTCCTGTCCAAACGCCTGTATCATATCCATTCATCTGACAGACATAGGTAGCCCATGCATCCGCATGATTTTGATCATTTGTACTACACGTTCCAAATGAATAAGTAGGATTACAAGCTTGATCTGGCCACGAATCTGTACCTTGACTCCAGAGAGTAATTGACTCTGAATCTGCACATACATTTTCACCTCCACATACTCCACATTCATCTGCAACTGCTGTAGAACCACATACATTATCACATCCACCAATAACTGAATCTCCACCGCATACACCTGCGCAATCTTCTACTGCTGTACCATCACAAGTTCCTGCACAATCCACTGTGCCAGATGCACAACATAAACCATTACCATATATTGTACCAGGACCGTCACATACACCTGCACAATCATAAAGCCCACTAGCACAAGTTTCTGCGCACCCTGATGTATCTTGATTATCTATATTATTTTGTGTAAAGCACTCTGGGTAAGGCGGACACAAGTTATTATTAGTTACATTTAAACTATAAAAACCAACATTACATATTCCTGGAGGAAAAACACCTGAAAGCTGATTATTACTTAAGTTTATTTGATATAAATCAGTTAAATTTTCTAGGTTAGCTGGAACTGTACCAGATAACATATTATCATACAACATTAAATTAACAATATTAGTTAAATTAGCTATCTCAGATGGGATTGATCCTTCAAGATTATTACCATTTAGATATAAATTAGTTAATTGATATAAATTTCCTAAGCTAACTGGGATTGAACCAGATAATATATTATCATTCAAGGTTAGCCAAGTCAAATTAGTTAAATTACCAAGCTCAGATGGGATTAATCCTGTAAGATTATTATCACTTAACATTAAGTTTTCTAAATTAATTAGATTATCCATTCCTTGAGGAATTTCACCTGAAAGTTCATTTTGATATAAAATTAATCTTTCTAAATTTGTTAAATTCACAATTTCAGAAGGGATATCCCCTGTTAAATCATTATTATTTAACTCTAATTCTTTTAATTGAGTAAGATTACCAATGGATGATGGTATATTTCCTGTTAAATTTCTAGCACCACAATCTAAATATTCTAGATTAACTAAATCTCCAATATCTTCTGGTATCTCTGTATCATAAAGATTGCTATCTCCATAACAATTAAGGCTGGTAGTAGTTTCTATATCAAAATATGTACCATTCCATCCAACACATGTTGAATCATAATCAGGATCTCCTGGCTCTCTGCATACCCCGCAATTATCATAATCGGCATCTCCATTTGGTGTACCATTACAATCACATGTTCCAGTATCTGGCTCATTTATTCCACCAGCTACACCGCAATCATCAAGAGGGCACTCTGATACATCTTGGGCTAGGCCTATGTCATACCCCATAGTAAAATAATAACTGATATCACTTATTGGATTCATTTGACTAGCCGTAAGAAAAGCATAACCAACAGCGCAAGATGGGTATGGAGGACAAAACTCATTATCTCCAAAAGCCCCATTACCACCTAAAGAATTATAAGAGTTTAAAAGAAGATAATCCATATCACAAATGCAACTAGGAACCTCTCCTGAAAAATTATTATTCCCTATGAAGACCCGAAGCCAATCGCCACTAGTTTCACCATTATAAATATTATTTGAACCAATACCACAAAACTCATTAGGTAGTTCTCCATATAAATTATTATTCCTAAGGCTTAGGTAGTTTAACTCAACTAATTGACCGAAAACTGCAGGCATAGTTCCTGCAAATTCATTGTCCTGTAAATTTATTTCAAGAAAATTAGATGCATTTGCTATGGTAGTTGGAAGAGGGCCATTTATTTGATTATTTGATAAATTAATTACTGTTAAATTAGGTAAATCCCAAATCACTTGAGGGATTACACCTGAAAAATTGTTAAAAGAAAGATCTAACTCAGTTAAAGCTGTTAAATTTCCAATCGATGGAGGTATAGGACCTTCCATATTTGAGTTACTAATTTTTAAAACTTCTAAATTTACAAGATTCTCAATCTCATTTGGAATGCTTCCGCTTAGAGAATTCCCATTACCATTATTATAAGTACCATCAATAACAAGAGATGTTAAATTTATTAGATCCCCAATTTCAGGAGGAATTGTTCCGGTTAGATTAGAGCTAGTAAGGTTTATCGACTCCAAGTTTACGAGCTGACCTATTTCAGGAGGAATTTCATTTCCAAAATTAGAAAAAGTATTGATATATGTAGTAGATACAATGTTAAAGCACGTACCATTGATATCTACTTCATTAGATTCGCAAAGAGAACATGTTGAACTATCACCACCACAAACACCACATTCATCTTCAACTGCATCACCACCACAAACACCAGTACAATCTGTATCTACTAAGCAGTTACCATCACAATCAAAGTTTATATCAGGATAGGTGCAACTATCATCAGATTCTGTTGCAGACTCATCATAATTGCATGCTGCACTATCCATACAACCTAAATTATGTGCACAAACAAGATTTGTAATAAGAGGACAATACTCACCAGCAGTATAAGTCCATGATTGAATATTAGCATCCAAACATGATGGAGGTGGTCCAAAATTATGTACCCAATATAAAGCATTTTCTGTTCCAGTTGTTATTACATCATATTCAACAGGATAACCATACCCAGCAAGGTTACAATAAGTATTTGCAATAGTTTCTGCACTATATGCTGTTACTAAACTTTCACAATTATTAAGTGCTCCAAGGTAGTTACATCCATAATCGGATTGTTGTTGAATCTCTGAACAAAAAGTATATCCGCATACCTCATCTACAAATCCGTCTACTGTTGATCCATCGCAATTATATCCTGTTTCTAGAGCATCACCACCACAAACACCACATTCATTTTCAACTGAATCACCATCACATATACCAGCACAGTCATAAATACCGCTAGCACAAGTTTCTACACACCCTGATATATCTTGCGTATCTATATGACTTTGCAATACACAGCTTGGATAAGGTGAACATAAATTATTATTATTTATCAATAGAGTTTCATTAGCATTGCATACTTCTGATGGGATAACACCTGACAGCTCATTATCATTTAAATTAAATCCTTCATTACTCAGATTAGTAAAATTGCCAAAGGAAGTTGGAATTTCTCCTGTTAATTGATTATTTTGTAAAAATAAATATTCTAAATTTGCTAGGTTACCAAGCTCAGATGGAATCTCACCTGATAGTTGATTAACCTGCAAACCTAAATAACTTAAATTTGTTAGATTTCCTAACTCGGCTGGAATTGAACCAGATAACTGATTAAAATGTAATCTTAAACCTACTAAATTGGTTAAATCACCAAGCTCAGCTGGAATCTCTCCTGACAAATCATTCTTATGCAAACTTAGAGTTACTAAATTTATTAAATCACCTAACTCTGCTGGAATTGATCCTGTAAAATTATTATCTTGCAATAGTAATTCTTCTAAATTTGTTAAATTTCCTAACTCAGCTGGGATTTCACCTGTAAATTGATTGTCCAACAAATTCATTTCTTTTATGCTAGTTAGATTACCTATTTCTGGCGGAATGCTTGTAAGCTGATTATCTTGTAATGTTAAACTATTTAAGTTCACAAGATTTCCTATAGCTGCTGGAATTTCACCAGTTAACTGATTATTATGTAATTCTAATACAGTTAAATTTGTTAAACTTAATAGTACAGATGGAATCTCACCTGCAAGCTGATTATGAGCAAGCTTAAGATCTACTAAGCTTGACATATCGGCTATTTCATCAGGAATTTGTGCTATTTGATTTATATTTAAATTAAACGAATGCACATTTGTTAGATTCGCTATTTCAGCTGGAATTTCAGTTAGCTGATTAATTCCCAAATTTATACTTTCTAAATTTGTTAAAAGACCTATTTCTGCTGGAATAGCCCCTGTTAAATCATTATTATATAAAAATAGATTTTGTAGATTTGTTAGACCACCAATTTCTGGAGGTATTTCTCCAGATAGATTATTATCATTTAACATTAATGTTTCTAGATTTGTTAAATTTCCAATCTCAGGAGGAATAGGTCCTGAAAATGAATTATAACTTAAATTTATTGTAGTCAAATTAGTAAGGTTACCAATTTCTGCTGGAATTGGTCCTGATAATTCTTGACCCCCTAAATTTAGTTCTGTTGTTGATTCAATATTATAACAAACTCCATCTACTTCGACTTCATCTAATTCACATAATGAATCAGCAACACATTCTCCATCAACCTCTGAGAATCCCTCACTACAAATTAGAACACACTCTCCTTCCACAAGCGATAACCCCTCATCACAATCTGCAACGCATATACCATCAACATCACTAAACCCTTCATCACATTCAAGAGCAAGAGGATTACTTTCATTACATGATGATATAAACAAAAATAATAATAATAGTGTTAAAAAATTTTTCATAATTGTTCTTCCTTGTTCTTATAATAATAAACAGTGTAATGAGAAAAAAAACCACATACCGCACCAATTACAGCACCATTTATATAGACATTACTAGTCCCAAGTAAATTAAATACAACAGATAAGCTGCCACCAATCATTACACATAGTAATATTGAAATAAAATATTTTTTCATGAGCTTATTAATTTACCATTTTTATACAAAATATTTTTAACTATTTTTCCTTTATCTGAAAAGTAAATCCAATTACCATCTCTTTTACCAAAATTAAAAGAACCCTGAAATGCTAAAGTGCCATCTTGATAATATGAAACTTTTTTGCCATGTAACTTATCATCAATATATGATTGCTTATAGTGAATCTGACCATTTTTATAATAATTAATCCACTGCCCATGCCTTAGATTATTCTTGTAAGATCTAGACTCTTTTAATTGACCATCTCTATAATATTTATTATTATCCATTTAAAGTATTTACTGTTAAAAATTATTATTAAATTTATCATTAATGATTGTAGAAAAAAAATATAACTGCCAAACATGTTTTGAGTCAAATTTTATAGAAATTGAAACATCTTATTGTTCTGAAACGAATGATTTAATTGAAGATTGTACAGTGTGCTGCTACCCTAATACAATATCTTATACAAGCGAAGATAAAAAAATAGTTTATTTTGAAGTTTTAAAAACGTATTGAATATTAATATTTAGGGACTACATTAAGTTGATTTATCGATCAAAAGATTCAATCTCCTCTGGCGATGTCTATAAAAACACTTTGCAAAGATACAAACAAAAGATGTGAGGAATCCTGCTTCGATATCAATTCGGTCGGTGTATTTGGTCAAGTCATTTTCTTTTTGAACGATTAGGTCATGATTCCATATTTGTATGAGGTCATTACTTTCTTGACTTCGTAGTATCTTGTCGATGTGGTCAATTTTTTCTATTTTTAAACTATGAATTCCACCCATTGGAATAATTCCAAAAATCTTGAAACGAACTCTATAAACTACTCCCTCTATCCAGTCTTCCGACAGAGGATCCAACCAATCAAAAGAAACAAAACCCTGTGTGATGAAATTCAAGGTCGATGGTTTTTGAATTAGTCTCCAAAAATCTTCTGGGTCATATTCGTAATATGAACTAACGGTAACTGTCTTCATGTAACAAATTTATTCAACTGTGACACCTTGAGTATTGGAGTGTGGTGTCCCTTCTTGATTATTGAATTTATTGTTGTTTGTCATAAGTCTAAGTTTACTGAAAAATATAATGGTTGTCAAATTAAGGTTTTAAGGACAATTTGAGGTATCAAATGAATTTATCACATTTCCAGGTATACACTCTGGATCTGGATATGGAGGACAGAATTGGTTATTACTAATATCTGTGTTAGCTCCTAGATTACATATTTCAGGTGGTATTAATCCTGATAATTGATTATAACTTAAATTTAAAATTATTAAATTTGTTAGATTTCCTATTTCAGATGGTATCTCACCAGAAAGTTGATTACCACTTAAATACAAATAGTGTAAAAACGTTAGGTTTCCTATTTCTTGTGGTATCTCACCTGTTAGTTGATTATCATGTAAAGATAATGAGTATAAAGAAGTGAGATTTCCTATCTCAGATGGTATCACACCAGATAGTTGATTATCATTTAAACGTAATCTATATAAACTAGTAAGGTTTGTTATCTCTAAAGGTATCTCACCTGTAAGTTGATTACCATATAAAGACAAAACAGTTAAATTGATTAAATTTCCTATTTCAGGTGGTATCTCACCAGTTAGTCCAATATTTTCTAAATTTAAACTTATCGTAGTTTCGATATTATAACACTCGCCCCACAACTCAACTTCAATACTTTCATCACATAATGTAGGATTCATAGGATTACTATCTTTATCACAAGAAAATATAAAAAGGCAAATAAATAATATGGGAAATAGTTTTTTCATAGATTTTACTCAACTACATAAATCATTCAACAGTTACACTCTTTGCTAAATTTCGAGGTTGATCAACATTACAACCTTTTAAAACAGCAATATGGTAAGCTAATAATTGCAGAGGAACTGAAGTTAGAATTGGTGTTATAGCGTTTAACACATTTACAGAGTTAGATAAGAATATATAGTGATCAGATAAATCTTTAAGAGCTTTACTATCAACTGTTGTAATAGTAATAATTTTACCACCTCTTGATTTAACCTCTTGTATATTTGATAAAATT
>NZPQ01000047.1 GCA_002693365.1 Fidelibacterota bacterium | reverse complement strand
TTAAAGTTTTTTGAGAACAGATTAATGATTTTATCTTTTTCAAATGATTTATTTGTATTTATCCAAAATGTATATTTTGATATTGTTTGTGATAATATTTTATTGTTTTTATCAGTTATATCTCCTCTTAAACCATACCTGTTAATTGTTTTATATCCTTTATTTTCAACTATTTTTTTAAATGTATCCTTATTAATTATTTGGATATTGAAAATTTTAAATAAAAGGATTAAGCTAAATAAATAAATTCCAATTGATAGACGATTAATGTTTCTTGAATATAATTGGAAAAATTTTCTCATTCTGATATAGATATTAATAATGTTTCAGGAGTGGCTGAAATCATTCTGTTTTTTAGTGTTTTTTGAATATAGTCATAGCTTGTAAAATAATTTCTAGTACTCTGAAGGGATTTAACCTCATCTGACTGAGAAAGAAAAGAAGCATTCAATTGTCTTATTTCTAATTGTGTTTCATTAATTTCATTTTTGATACTTATAGATAATAAAAAAATTGAACATGTAAAAATTATAAAAAGTGTATAAAAAATAAAGTCGATCATTCCATTACTTGTTTTTTTATTCATAAAATTCTTTCTGCAACTCTTAGTTTCGCACTTCTAGATCTAGAGTTTTTTGTTTTGGTTTCATAAACTGGTTTTTTTGTGATAATTTTTAGCTTTTTATTTAAATTTTGATATTCAATTTCATATGAATTGTTTTTGTATATAGTTTGGTTTTTAAAAAAATGCTTGACTATCCTATCTTCAACTGAATGGAATGAAATAATTGCAATCCTTCCTCCAATTTTTAAATAATCGAGAGTATATGTGAGCGTTTTTTTGATTGTATCAATTTCATTATTTACAATAATTCTTATTGCCTGAAATATTTGTGATAATACTTTATAACTATCACTGTTTATTATTGATTTTATTGCATTTCTTAAATCAAAAGTTGAATTAATTTTTCTAGTTTTTCGGTATTCAATAAGTTTTCTGGCTATAAATCTTGGATTTTTTAAATTTGTATATTCTTTAAAAGCAAATACTAATCTTTCTAAACTAATTGTATTTATAATATCTTTAGCTGTTAATTGATTATCATCATCATTATTAAATCTCATATCAAGCGGGGAGTCCTTCATGTATGAAAAACCCCTATGCTCTGAATCAACTTGATGAGAGGAGATACCAAGATCAAAAAGGAAGCCATCAACTTTTTCGATACCCATTTTCTCTAATATTTGAGGAAATGCACTATACGATTGATTGTGCAGAGAAAAATTATTATGTTTTTTTAGCTTCTTTTTACTTTCTTTCAGAGCATAGGGGTCTAAATCCATTCCAATAAGATAGCCTTTAGAATCAAGTTTATTTAAAATATTTAAAGAATGTCCACCAAATCCAATGGTACAATCCATGTATATCCCCTTTGACTTTATATCAAGTAAGTCAACTACCTCATCCTTCATAATGGGGATGTGGTGATTCATGCAATTAAATTAAAAATTAATTTTATCAGCAAGATCTTCGAAATCTTCATTTGATAAGAAGTCTTTTTGTTTTTCATATTTATCTAGAGTGTTTTTATTCCATAATTCAATCTTTTTCAACATTCCGATAACTATTACTTCTTTATCTATATTTGCGTAGCTTAGTAAAATATCAGGTACTGCAATTCTTCCTTGAGAATCAAATTTTACATAATGTGCATATCTAACAATATTTCGGATGAAATTTCTATTTTTATTATTTATACTACTTAGAGATGATAATTGTTCTTCAACAATTTTCCATTCCTCTAAAGGATAAAGAAAAAGACATTTATCAAATCCTCTACTCAAGACAAATGTCTTATTATTATTTGGATGCAATGAATTTCTAAATTTAGCGGGTATGCTAAGTCTATTTTTTTGATCCAATAAATTATAATATTCTCCAGTAAAAGACATCCGATTTAGCCCATAGTTATATTTTTATTTTTTAAAAGATTGGGAATATTCCCCACACTTACCCACAATTATATTAATATTCCCCATTATAATGCAATAAATAAATAAAAAATATTTAATCTTTAAAAGAATATTTAAATTAAACCAGTTAATTTTCTTGACTAAATGAATTGATTTTTGAAGTTTGTTTATCTAGAGTAAAATTCTAGATATAATTGTTTTTTTTGGGGTTCAAATGAACCTCTGATTGAAAAGTCTTCTTTCCCTAAATATTTATTTATCGAGCTATTATTAATTGAGACTTGTACATCTTTAGCACTTAATAAGTCAAAGTATACTGTATTAGAAAAAGAATATTTAATTAACTCATCTTTTTTTGTAATTAGATTGCATTTTTCTTTTCTATTACCATCTTTATCATTGTAGCTAATATATATTTTTGTCTTTTCCTTTGTTGAAATTTGGAAAGTATATTCCGATCCAATTTTTTTGTTTAATTTGAAACTGTCAGTTTTAACAAGATTATTTTGATTAAAATTTTCAGAATTTAATAAAACATTTTCAATAAAATTTGTTTTTTCATTTTCAATAAAATTTGTTTCTTCATTTTTATTAAAATTAACTTCTGTATTATTTTCAATAGAATCAATTTGTTTCTTGCTTATGAAGCTGACTAACAGGTATGTTGAAATTAAAAATGAAAAAAGAATGATAACTTGAATTATTTTTTTAGGTTTTATATAGAACGAATCATAAGTAGTAAACTTCGGTAGTGTTTTTATATTATTCTTTTTTATTTTTTTTGTTATAATATTTTTAGAGTCTATTGAAGTTTTTTTGTTTTTACCTTGACTTTCAATTTCATAATTATTCAGTATTTCTTGATAATCAAGATTTAAATATTGAGCATAAGTTTTAATAAATAATCTTAAATATGTCCTTGGTATAATATTATAATCACCTGATTCAATTGCCTTGAGGTGATTTATACTAATTTTTGTTTCACTTGATATTTTTTCTAAATCAATATTAAGAGCTTTTCTTGAACTTTTAAGCTTATTGTAAAATAGTGATATGTTTTTATCTTCATTCATAATTAGTTAAAATATTTAATTCTTTATTTAATAATTTATAAAATTTTGATAGTGGAAAACCAACTACATTATAAAAACATCCATTAATTTTTTTTATAAATACATTGCTATATTCTTGAATAGCATAACTGCCAGCTTTATCATACGGTCTGTATTTATCAATGTAATAATTTATTTCTTTATTTGTCAATTTATTAAAATAAACCTCTGTCTTATCAATAAATGATTTCTTTATTTTTTTTGATTTATTAATAAGAGCAACTCCAGTGCAAACAGTATGTTTAGAATTATTTAATAAATTTAAATGATTAAATGCTTCTTTTCTATTTTTAGGTTTGTTTAAAATTATATTTTTATATACGACTATTGTGTCTGCACCAATTACATAATTTTCAGGAAAATTATTTGAAACCAGTGTTGCTTTTTTTATTGCAAGATTTTTACAATAACTACTTGAATATTTATAATTATTAATAACATTTTTTTCGTTAAGTTCTGAAGAATAAATTTTAAAATTTAGATTAATTTTTTTTAATATTTCTTTTCTTCGAGGACTTTTTGATGCTAAAATAAATGTCATTTTGATTTTGCTAGTTTATAAATATTCTTGTGTATACTTCTATTATCTTCTAAAATTTCTAATTCATAGAGGTAAACCCCATTTTGAATTTTTTCAGAAGAGTAATTTAATCCATTCCAATGTACTTTGTAAAAATCATTACTAGAAACTTCTAAATATTCACTTAGGCTGTTTACTTTTTCTCCATTTAAACTATAAATGTTAATATTAACATTTAAAGGACTATTATTTGAACAACTAAAAGTAAAAAAAGTTTCATTTTTAAATGGATTAGGAAAATTATAAACATTATAAATAACGTTCTCATTTCCAGTATTGAAAATATTAAGGTTGTAAGATAAGACTGATGAATTATTCATTATGTCCCACGCTTCAATATTTATTGTATGTAAATCGCTAAATAGTAAATCAGTATTTATTAAGTAATTAATATATCCAGATGTACTTGAAGTTGGAATAAATAAATCATTTAAAATAACGCTTTCATTCTGATTATTATCAATCCAGATTCGAATATCATGATAGTTTAACCCACTTATATTTATTGGGAGATCATCATCTAAGCTAATTGTAATATTAAATGGTGGGTAGATTGTTGATTGATTTAGTAATTCAATTTCATTTTGATAAATTTTTATTTCTGGACCATTATTATCATCAAATAAGCTTTCATTTGAAAATTGCAATAAAATATCATTTATTGATTGTAAAGAATTTGAATAGTCATTATGTATTTTCAAATTTATATCATTATTTTCTAAAACATCAATTGGAAGAATAAAATTAATTGAGCCATAAAATTCACCTGAGAATAATTGGTCATTATTATAATTAAAAGATAATTGATCAATACAAGATAGATTATATTGAGCATTAAAGCAAGAATCATTTGGGTTATAATTTTCAGCATTATAATTATAATTTAGAATTGTTGTTTTATCATCATTTAAAATTCTTAAAGTACTTAAATATGAATTATTGATTTCAATATAATTTTCTGATCCAATTAAAATTTCTTCTAAATTACTGCTTATAATGTTATCTGTTGTTTTTGCTAATTGAATTTTCATAGCAGGATCTCCAAATAAGTGTAATGTGTAAGATTCAAATAAATTTTCTTTCGATTTATAAAATAAATCTCCAATTCTTTCGTACGAATCTGACTCAAGATAATCTTTAAGATTATCATTAAAAAATTTTTTCAAAAAATAAAAATTAGAGCTGTATGATATTCCTCCTGTTGTTGATATTATTGCAATTGCAGAATCACCTTTTTTTAATAATTTTTCAGCAAAACAATTTTCATTTGTGTAGTTTCCAAATGCACATGTCCCAACTACCCAAATAGGCAATTTATTTTCGTTTATTGATATTGAATTAATATCAGAAAATGATAAAATATTTTCATCAGCAAGAAATTCACTGGTGCCGTGTCCAATATAATTAATAATACCAGCTCCTTGATTTATATTTTGAATTAATTTTTCTGTAAAATCTGGTTGAGTGTACCAGTCTACAGATTGTTGTCTTTCAAAATTTGGTCCAAATAAACAATTGATATTTAAATTATTTTTTAAATTATTGTATATTAAGCTTGAATGGAGCGTATGCCATTTTTCGCGTCTTATTGTTTCTCCACTTTTAAACTGATCGTCACAAAATAATAGTGCCTTACTTTTCCAATCTCCATTAGCTGGATTTAAAGTATAGTTTATAATATTATTAATAACTGTTTGAGCTTCATTAAGATTTGATGCTAAAATTCTACCTGTAATTAATTTAGGATTTGGATTATTAATATTATCTGAGCTTAAACAATCATCACAAGGAATTCCTAAATAATAAATCGGTGATATAATATTTTCATCTCCAATGATACATAAATATTTCAAATTATCATTTTCATAGCTAAAATTATCGTTTATGTAACTATTTAAATCTGTAGACAAAGTATCATCAATAATAATTTTTGTTTTTAATTTAAAATTATCATCAACTATTTCTTCATATAGATTAGATAGATTTTCAGCAGCATTGATTAATGAGTTTTTGGTATATATGATATATTCAATTTCATTATTTTCCCATGAAAATAAAAAATGGATCATTGTAATTAAATAAATTATTTTTTTTATCATTTTCAAATATCATTAATTGAAATTGTAGATATAAATTAATAAATTTAAGCATAATTAATTCCTATAATCTTTAAAAGGACTTTATGTTTGATTTAAAATTAGTTGAAAGCTTTTATAATAAAATTGATTCTAAAATTCATTACATTAAAGAAAAAATCAATAGGCCTTTAACTTTATCTGAGAAAATTTTGTATCTTCATTCATCATGTAGAATATCAGATTTTGTTAGGGGTGAGGATTATGTTGAATTTAATCCTGACCGAGTTGCTATGCAAGATGCTACTGCCCAAATGGCTTTATTACAATTTATGATGGCAAAAAAAAATAAAGTTGCTGTTCCATCTACAGTTCATGCTGATCATCTAATTCAAGCTAAAAATAATTCTTCGGAAGATTTAAATGTTGCTTTAGATATTAATTCTGAAGTTTATGATTTTCTATCTTCTGTTTGCTCCAAATATGGAATAGGATTTTGGAAGCCAGGTGCAGGAATTATTCATCAAGTAATTTTAGAGAATTATGCGTTTCCTGGAGGCATGATGATTGGAACTGACTCGCATACTGTTAATGCTGGTGGTTTAGGTATGATTGCTATAGGAGTGGGGGGTGCAGATGCTGTTGATGTTATGGTAGGGATGCCTTGGGAATTAAAATTCCCTAAATTAATAGGTGTAGAGTTGAAAGGTCGACTAAGTGGTTGGACAGCAGCAAAAGATATTATTTTAAAATTAGCTGGAATTTTGACTGTCAAAGGAGGAACTGGTCATATTATTGAATATTTTGGTGAAGGAGCTAAAAGCTTATCCTGCACTGGAAAAGGAACTATATGTAATATGGGAGCTGAAGTTGGTGCAACTACATCTACATTTGGATACGACAAGTCAATGAGGGAATATTTAATATCAACAGGAAGAAAACCTGTAGCAGATATGGCAGATAAATTTTCTCATCATTTAAATGGAGATCCTGAAGTTTATGAAAATCCAAAAAAATATTTTGATCAAGTAATTACTATTGATTTAGATGTATTAGAACCATATATAAATGGTCCATTTACACCTGATAGAGCAACACCGATTTCTAAAATGGCGAAAGAAATTATTGAAAATAAATGGCCAAGAGATGTAGAAGTAGGTCTAATTGGTTCTTGTACAAATTCTTCTTATGAAGATATTTCCCGAGCTTCCTCAATAGCTAAACAAGCTATAGATAAGAAATTAACTGTTAAATCAAAATTCACAATTACACCAGGCTCTGAAATGGTTAGATATACAATTGAAAAAGATGGTTTGATTGATATTTTTAACAATATAGGAGCAAGCGTTTTTGCTAATGCATGTGGTCCATGTATTGGCCAATGGGCAAGATCTGGATCTGAGGAAGAAAAAGAGAATACTATTATTCATTCTTTTAATAGAAACTTTGCCAAACGTGCTGATGGTAACCCTAAAACTCATGCGTTTGTTGCTTCTCCAGAAATTGTTACTGCACTTGCTCTTTCTGGAGATTTATCATTTAATCCAATTAAAGATTACTTAATTAATGACAATGGTGAAAAAGTTAAGCTTGATATTCCTGAAGGATATGAATTGCCACCTAATGGATTTGATGTAAAAAATCAAGGCTTCCAAAATTTTGATTTGATCGATGATGATACTAAAATTAAAGTCAGTAGTAATTCAAGTAGATTACAACTTTTAAAACCTTTTAGTAAATGGGATGGAAACGATTTGATAGAAATGAGTTTATTAATTAAAGCAAAAGGCAAGTGTACAACTGATCATATTTCAATGGCTGGACCATGGTTAAAATTCAGAGGTCATTTGGATAATATATCAAATAATTTACTGCTTGGTGCAACAAATTCATTTAATAATAAAGTAAATCTTGTTAAAAATCAATTTACTGGAGCGTATGATGAAACTCCATCAGTTGCTAGATATTATAAAAATAATAATATTTCTTCAATCATTATTGGTGATGAAAATTATGGTGAGGGATCATCTAGAGAGCATGCTGCCATGGAACCAAGGCACATGAATGTTAAAGTTGTAATTGTTAAATCTTTTGCAAGAATTCACGAAACAAATCTAAAAAAACAAGGTATTCTTGCGCTGACTTTTAATGATAAAAATGACTATAACAAAATATTAGAAGATGATAAGTTGAGTATATTAGNATTAAATAAATTTAAGCCTTCAGAACAATTGACTTGTGAAACTTTACACTCTGATGGTACTAAAGATATAATCAAGGTTAACCATACATACAATAACAACCANATNGAATGGTTCAAAGCAGGCAGTGCATTAAATTTAATTGCTAATAAACATGATTAAACCTTCAGCTATAATCACTGGTGCTTCTTCAGGGATTGGAAAATCTTTAGCAATAGAGTTATCTGAGAAATACTTNATATATTTAGTTTCAAGAGATATTAAAAAATTAGAAAATACGAAAAAAATAATTCAAAGAAAAAAAAACGAATGTAAAATTATAACTGCAGATTTAACGAATGAAAAATCTGTAAAAGAAATTTATAATAAAATTTCAAATAAAAATAATATTGAATTATTAATAAATAATGCTGGGATTGCTGTATTCAATGATATTTCACAAACCTCNNTTANTGATTGGGATAACACTTTGAGCATAAATCTTAGAGGTTCTTTTTTGATGACAAAATTATTTGTTGACGATTTTAAATTAAAAAAATCTGGCAAAATTGTATTTATAAATTCAGGTGCAGGTCTTAGGCCCTTTANANATTCGACAGCTTATGTAACATCAAAATATGCACTCAGAGGCTTTGCATCAGCTCTAAGAGAAGAATTAAGAGAATTTAATATAAAAGTAATAAGTGTTTTCCCTGGAGCAGTGGATACTCCTCTTTGGAATAATAAAAATGTAGAAAATATTAGACCAGAAATGATGAATGTTGATGATTTATGTCAAACAATTGTTCATTCAATTAATTCTCCAAATAATTGTGTAGTTGAAGAAATNCTAATTAAGAGAACTTTAGGTGATTTNTANCTAAANNNNTTTTTTATCAAAAAACAANTAATTTTTTTTCTAAAATAAATAANAAAAGATAGCTTGCATTGACGGTATTGTTAGTACTAAATTTCCGAGCTTTACTTAAATTGTTTTTAGTTTTAAAATATTATGTTTAGTCAATTACAAAGTAAATTTGAAAAAATTTTTAAGACTATAAAAGGTCANGGGAAAATTACAGAAAGTAATATTTCTGATGCAGTAAGAGAAATAAGAATTGCTCTTCTTGAATCTGATGTAAATTTTAAAGTAGTTAGCAGATTTATAAATAGAGTAAAAGANAAATCTTTTGGTAATAAAGTTTTTGATTCTGTAACACCTGGACAACAATTTATTAAATTAGTTTTAGATGAGTTGATTGTTTTTTTAAAATCAGAAAAATCAAAAATTAATTTAAATAGCAAAAAAGAATCTGTATTNGTTTTATCAGGCTTGCAAGGTTCTGGAAAAACTACTACAGCAGTAAAAGTTGCTNGTTTTTTGAAAAAGGAATTTAATAAAAAAGTATTGTTGGTTGGCTTGGATCTGCAGAGACCTGCAGCAGTTGAACAATTAGAAATTTTATCTAACGATAATAATTTAGATTGTTATGTTGAAAAAAAATCTAAAAGTCCTTTGAANGTATTAGAAAATGCTCAAAAATATGCCGAAAATAATAATTTTGATGCTTTGATTTTAGATACAGCCGGAAGATTACATGTAGATAACACATTAATTGATGAGCTTAATCAAATTATTGATAAATCAAATCCATGTGAAGTTATATATGTTGCTGATGGTATGACTGGACAAGATGCTATTAATTCATCGAGTACTTTTTCTCAATCTTGTAATATTACTGGATGTATTATTACAAAAATGGATTCAGATTCAGGAGGTGGTGTTGCNTTATCAATAAAAGATGTCACAGGATTACCTATAAAATTTATAACATATGGTGAAAAAATAACAGATATTGAAATTTTTAATCCTGATAGAATAGCAAGAAGAATTTTGGGTTTAAGTGATATTGTAGGTTTAGTTGAAGAAGCAGCAAAATCTTTTAATAAAGAATCTAGCGATAATTTAGAGGAGAAAATTAAAAATAATTCTTTTGATTTTAATGACTTTAAAAATCAAATTAATCAAATGGGTAATTTTNAAAACCTTAGTAGTATGATGAAAATGTTACCAGGTATGAAAAAAATACCAAATTTAGAAAATGGGAAAAAACAATTAAATGTAACAAAAGCAATAATTGATTCTATGACAATTTTGGAGAGAAAAAANCCAAATATTATTAATGGATCAAGAAAAGTAAGAATAGCAAATGGTTCAGGGACATCTGTTCAGACTGTAAATAAGTTACTCAAACAGTTTAAACAAATGAAAGATTTTATGAAAAAGTTTAATAATACTAAAACAAAATTTAAGTTACCTTTTTTAAAATAAATTTAAATAAATGATAAGGAGTTTAATTTGGCTGTCAGAATAAGATTAAAAAAATTGGGTCGTAAAAAAAGACCTTTTTACAGAGTTGTTGCAATTGATTCTAGATTTAAGAGAGACGGAAGAGAAATTGAGCGTTTAGGTTGGTATGATCCAGTGCAAGATAGTAATCCGTGTAGTTTAAATGAAGATAGAATTCTTTATTGGCTTAATCAAGGTGCAAAACCTTCCGATACTGTTCAAGGTTTATTTAGAAAAAATGGTTTAAGTTATAAGTGGCACTTAGTAAAACAAGGTCTGAAAGAAGCTGCTATAGAAAAATTATTAGAAGAGTGGAAAGAAAGAGAAAAAAATAGATTTGAGTTAAAAAAAGANAAGAAAATAAAGAAAAAAGAATTATCTTCTAACGTAGATTCTGAATCTACTGANGAAGCTCCTGCAGAGGNAGCTAAGGNAGAAGNAGCTCCTGNAGANGAAGCTAAGGCAGAAGAAGCTCCTGCAGAGGAAGCTAAGGCAGAAGAAGCTCCTGCAGAGGAAGCTA
>NZPQ01000046.1 GCA_002693365.1 Fidelibacterota bacterium | reverse complement strand
GAAGATAAATTGTGTATAGCTTTTAACGATATAAATCCCACCGCACCTGTTCATATACTTATAGTTCCTAAAAAGGAAATTCCTACTATCAATGATCTAACAGAAGATGATAAAGATTTAGTTAGTCATTTAATTTTTACTGCAAAAAATATTGCCAAAGAAAAAAATATTGAAGAATCTGGATACAGACTTTTTTTTAATTGCAATGAAGATGGTGGTCAAACAATATATCACATTCATTTACATCTTGTTGGTGGAAAAAAACTTTAAACTTTAATAATTTAAAATATGAAAAAAATAATTTTAATAAGACATGGCCAATCAATATATAATTTAGAAAATAGATTTACTGGATGGAAAGATGTTGATTTAACAGAAAAAGGTATTAATGAAGCAAAAAATGCTGCAGCTTTACTTAAAAACTATGAAATTAATTTAGCATACACATCTAAGTTAAAAAGAGCTCAAAAAACTCTTAATATAATTTTAGATAAGTTAAATTTAAATCTTAATGTCACTGAAGATATAAGATTGAATGAAAGAGATTACGGTAATTTAGTTGATCAAAATAAAGAAGAAGCAGCAATGAAATATGGTGCTGATCAAGTCCAAAAATGGAGAAGAAGCTACGATATTCCTCCACCAAATGGTGAATCTCTTAAAGATACATATAATAGGTGTATTCCCTTTTTTAAGGAAATAATGAAATTAAATAAAAATATTTTAATTTCAGCACATGGAAACAGTATTAGAGCAATAGTTAAATATTTACTTAATATAAATGAAGATGATATTTTAAAAACTGAAATTGGTTGGTGTGAACCATGGATATTTACACTAGATAAAAATATTGTAAAGGATTTGCAAATACTCCATTATGATAAAATTAGTAATAGTAATTTGCCAATTAGTATGAAATTTTAATATGTATTATATAATTATTTTATTTTTGAATTTTACTTTTTCTGACGATAGCACTCTAGATCTATTAAATAGAAAAATAGATATTGAATGTCCAGGAAATATTGGTTGTGAGTGCTTAGTTTCAGACGATTGTTTTAATGAAAACTGCCTTCGAATTCCAAAGGGTGGTTTTTGTATGCCAACAGAGGGTGATAGTTTTCCAGATTTTTTTTCAGTAGATCAATTCGATAATTTATTTAGCTTAAATGATTTAGAAACAAATGGCAAGTATGTACTTCTTGAAATGGGAACTACCTGGTGTGCACCTTGTAATGTTATAGCAAACTGGCTTTCATGGAATGACAAAGAAATAGAAAATAAAAAATGGTGGAAGCCAGAATATAAAAAAATAAAAGATCTTATTCATAGTAATAGGGTAATATTGATAACCGTATTGTATGAAAATGAAAATAGAGATAATGCAAATTATGAAACTGTATATGAATGGTATGAAAATTTCCCTGATGAACATACTATAATTATTTCAGATAGTAATAAAGAATTACATAAATGGTATAAACCAACTGGAATTCCTGCATTTACTTTACTTGATTCTAATATGACTGTAATTTCATATACAAATAGAGGTTTAAATTTACCATTTGATAAACTCATAGAGCTTACTAATGAAAATAAATAAAAATTATAATATTTTACTAAACGAAGTTAAAAAATATTTAGCTTATTTACAGTTTGAACGTAACATGTCAGTTAATACTACAGAATCTTATTATTTAGATTTAAAAGATTTTATTGATTATATTTTTTTTAATGAAAAAATTAAGAATTTCAAGAATCTTAAAACTAAAAACATACAATCCTATTTGACTGATATATCAAAATATAATTTCACAAAAACTTATTCAACCTCAAGTATAAACAGAAAAATTTCTAGTCTAAAGGGATTCCAAAAATACCTTTTTATTAACAAGGTGACGAAAATTAATAACTCAGATATTTTTAGTTCAATAAAAAAGACTAAAAAAATTCCCCTAACATTAAACTACGAGGAAATTAAAAGAATTTTATCAAGTATTAATATGAGCAAAAATAATTCTTTCAGAGATAAGTGTATAATTTCTATGTTATACTCTTGTGGACTAAGAGTAAGTGAACTATTATCATTAAATTTAACTAATTTAAATTTAGATGAGAATATTTTAAGAGTTCTAGGAAAAGGCAAGAAAGAACGAATTATACCAATTGGAAATAAATCCAGAGAAGACTTAATAAATTATTTAGAGAATGAAAGACCCAGATTATCCAGAAAAAAAGATTCTAAAGGATTTTTATTTCTGAGCAATAGAGGTAATGCTTTATCACGAAAGACCACTTGGAACATAGTGAGAATTCATACTAAAAAATGTTTTCCTGATAAAAGTATTTCACCTCATACATTTAGACATAGTTTTGCTTCACATTTATTAGAAGGTGGAGCTGATTTAAGAATAGTTCAAGAACTACTTGGCCATTCTAACATATCTACAACTCAAATCTATACGCATATAGATAAGAGTTATTTAAAAGAGATACATAAACAATTTCATCCTAGAGGATAGCAATGTTATTAAGATTAGATTTTGAAATATTAATTTTACTTATTCCTGCATTAATTTTTTCTCTTTGTGTTCATGAATTTTCTCATGGTATCGTTGCTTATTATTACGGCGATGATACAGCATATAAATATGGTAGACTTACTTTGAATCCTCTAAAGCATTTAGATCCAATGGGATCACTTATGTTATTATTTATAGGATTTGGATATGCAAAGCCTGTTCCTGTTAATACATTTAATTTAAATAATCCTAGGCAAGATATAATTAAAGTTGCAGCTGCTGGTCCAATATCTAATCTAATACTTGCTTTTTTGGGATATTTTTTAATGTATTTCACATTTACTTTTATTCCTAATATTTTTAATGAATCTATTCATCTTTTTTTTCGTATTTTTATACAAATAAATATTTATCTTGCTATTTTCAATTTAATTCCCGTTTATCCACTTGATGGAGGTCAAATATTTGGTAACTTTATATCCAAATATTACCCAAATTTTAATGAAAATTTATTTGTTTATGGTCCAAGAATTTTACTCGGTATGATTTTAATTGGTCTTTTAAGTGGTTTTTCAATAATAAGCTTATTTCTTCAACCATTTTATTATATCATAGATACTTTATTCAATTTTATTATTTCTTTATTTTTTAACCTATTTTAATGAAACATTTAAGACATACAAACTGGAGAAATAACAGTATTAAGAGTAAAATTTTAAAAAATTTAATTATTTTACTGATTATTTTTTTTCTACTTAACTATATGGGAAGTTTATGAAATTAATAGAATGTGTTCCAAATTTTAGTGAAGGTAAAAATGAGAATTTTATTAATGATATAAAATTAATTGTCAATTCTTCAGATCATGTACATTTATTAGATATTGATCCTGGTGCTGATACAAATAGAACAGTTTTAACATTTGTTGGAAAACCTGAAAATGTCATTGAAACTGCTTTTAATTTAATTAAATATGCATCTAAAAATATTGATATGTCAACACAAAAAGGTGAACATCCTAGGATGGGAGCAACTGATGTTTGTCCGCTGATACCTGTTCAAAATGTAACAATGAATGAATGTATTGATTTATCAAAAAAGCTTGGTAAAAGAGTATGGAAAGAGTTAAGTATACCTGTTTTCTTGTATGAAAACTCTGCTTGTTCCAAAGAACGTAAAAATTTATCCAATATAAGATACGGTGAATATGAAGGAATGAAGTCTAAGATTAAAGAAAAACAATGGCATGCTGATTTTGGATTATCCAATTTTAATTTAAAATCAGGAGCTACTGCTATTGGCGCTAGAGAGTTTTTAATAGCTTATAATATTAATTTAAACACTACAGATAAAAAAATTGCAACTGATATTGCTCTAGATATAAGAGAAGCTGGAAGACTAAAGAGAGATAAAAATGGAAATATATTAAGAGATTCAAACGGAAAAGGTATCAAAAAGCCAGGTAAATTCAAGTTTTGTAAAGCTGTTGGATGGTATATTGATGAGTATAAACAAGCTCAGGTATCTATAAACTTAACAGATTATACAAAAACACCTATTTTTAAAGTATTTGAAGAAGTTAGAAAACAAGCAAGAAAACGTGGATTTAGAGTTACAGGCAGTGAAATAGTTGGACTAGTACCCAAAAAAGCATTAATAGATACAGGTTTATACTATCTAAAATATCAAGGGAAAGCAATTGGAGTTCCTGAAAAAGATATTTTAGATGTAGCAATTAAATCACTAGGGTTATCAGATATAGATTATTTTGATATAAATAATAAAATTATTGAAAATTCTATAAGTACTAACAATAATTCATTGTTGAATTCAAAAATTAATGATTTTTCTGATGAATTATCAAGAAACTCATACGCACCTGGTGGAGGAAGTGTTGCAGCATTAGTTGGTTTGCTTGGATCATCTTTATCATGTATGGTTTCGAATTTAACTTTTGAGAACAAAAAATTTTCAATTCATAAAGAAAAACATTTCAAAGCATCTTTTGATTTACAAAAATTATCAAATGAGTTATCTTTACTAATAGATCAAGATACAAATGCTTATAATAAAATTATCTTAGCAAGAAGACTTCCAAAGAAAACAAATGAACAAGTAAAAAAAAGAGATAAAGCACTATTAAATGCAACAATATTGGCAATAGAAACCCCTCACAAAGTTTTAGAATTATGTTTAAAAGTACATAAAATAATTTTTAAAGTTATAAATTTTATAAACATGAACTGTATATCTGATATAGGAGCTGCAAATAATTGTATTTTATCTTCATCAAAAAGTGCTTACTACAATGTATTAATAAATTTAGATGATATTAATAAAAGTCAGCAAAAAAAATATAGAGAAAGTGCTAAATACTTTATTAAACAAATCGATAACTATTATTTACAAATCAACAAAATTGTTGAAAAAGAATTAGGTATTTTAGATGATTAATAAAGTATTAAAACTTAATGATAACTTAATTAATCAAATAGCTGCAGGTGAAGTTGTTGATAATCCATCATCTGTAATAAAAGAATTATTAGAAAATTCAATTGATGCAGAAAGTAAAAAAATACAAGTTCATGTAAAAAATGGTGGCAAAAAAAGTATTCTGGTAATTGATGATGGTTGTGGAATGCATAAAAATGATCTTATTAATGCTTTTGATAGATTTGCTACAAGTAAAATTGAAAAACAAAAAGATTTAGAAAATATCAAAACATTAGGATTTAGAGGTGAAGCACTTCCGAGCATTTCCTCTGTATCCAAAATTACAATAAAATCAAAACAATCAAATCATGATGGTCATAAATTAGAAATTCATGGCGGGACCAAAATAGATTTAAGGCCAGACAGCATACATAAAGGAACATCAATTTTTGTCGAAAATCTTTTTTATAATATTCCAGCAAGATTAAAATTTTTAAAAAATGATAATAGTGAGTATCAGAAAATATTAAAACTATTTAAAGTTTTTTGTTTATCAAATCCAGAAATATCATTTGAACTTTTTAACAATGATAAAAAGGTATATAGTTTTTCATCTTCAGATTTAAAAACGAGAATCATTAATCTATATGGTGATGATTATAAAAAATCTTTAATTGAAGTTAATTTTAAAATTGATAAATATTTAATTACTGGCTTTGTAGGCAATTTATCTTTAGTTCGAAAAAGAAGAGGACATCAGTTTTCATTTATTAATGGAAGATATATAATTAATTCTTTAATAAATCAAACCGTATATAATACATATGATTCACTGTTGCAAAGAGGAGAATTTCCTTTTTATTTATTAAATATTGATATTGATAACAATTTAATTGATATCAATGTCCATCCTAAAAAGACAGAAATTAAATTTAAAAACGAAATGCAAATACAACATGTTATTAAAAAATCAATTTCTCAATCATTAAAAAATACTATAAAAGTTATACCAAGTATGTTCGTTCCAAGGGAAAATTTTAATAACCAAATAATAGATTTACCATTTAATAATAATATTTCAGGTGATATTACAGATGAAAAAATTGATAAGATGTTTACAGATTCAACCTTGTCTCTTCAGGAAAATGTTAAAGTATGGCAAATACACAACAAATATATAATAACAGAAATATCTTCAGGTTTAATATTAATTGACCAACATGTAGCACATGAAAGAATACTTTACGAAAAGGCACTTAAGTCTCTTGAAGGTAATGGGTTAAATGCTCAAAAGATTATGTTTCCCATTACAATAAATTACGATCCCGAGGATTTCAATAGTCTTTTAGATATTATTCCTTATTTAAATAAAATTGGTTTTGACATCAGGGAGTTTGGTGAAAACTCTATAATAGTTGAGGGTTCTCCTCCAGAATTGTCAAATGGTAAAGAAAAAGAAGTTATTAGTGAAATACTTGATAATTATATTGAGCATAAACAATTAAATTCTTCTTTTATAGATTATATGGCTGCAACTTATTCTTGCAAAGCTGCAATAAAAGCTGGAGATAAACTAGATGATTCTGAGTGTATAAGTTTAATAGATAAATTATTTGCTACTAAACATCCTTATTATTGTCCCCATGGCAGACCAATAATAGTAAATCTTAGTATTAGTGATCTTGATAAAAGATTTGAAAGACTTTAATAAAAAGTTTAAATTAAAATATAATTAACAACTATGAATAACGTAAGAAAATATATAATTACTGGAATTATTTCTATAATACCGCTTGCTCTAACTTATTGGCTAATTAAATACTTATTTATTTTTTTCTCAGAGCCAGGAAAATATTTAGTTGATATAGTTTTTAATTATACATTCATTAAAAGTTTACCTTTTATATATAATTTATATGTATACTTTTCATATGTCATTGGTTTCGTTCTAACTATTTTATTTTTATTTTTCTTAGGAGCAATAATATCAAATGTTTTTGGAAAAAAATTATATACTCTATTTGAATCCTTTTTAAATAAAATTCCAATTGTCAACAAAGTATATCAAACTACAAAACAAATAACTAATACTTTTACTAAAGATAATACGAAGGCATTTCAAAAAGTTGTATTAATTGAATACCCACGAGATAATTTATGGACTCTAGCCATGGTATCAGGAGAAACGTTAAATAAGAATAAAGAAAAATGTTACAAACTCTTTGTACCTACAACGCCTAATCCTACTTCTGGATACTTGCTAATTATAAATTCTAAAAATGCTATAGAAACCAATATTTCTGTTGAAGAAGCAATGGAGATTATTATATCAGCTGGCATGATTTCACCTGATAAATTTGATATTGAATGAAGTTAAATCTCCAGGATTATAAAAATATTGTTGAATCTTTAAATGAAGGAATAATTATTTTAAATAAAGATAACCGTATACTATATGCTAATAAATATACTCAAAATCTCTTATCTACAAATTTAAAAAATTTAATAAATATAGAATTTAAATCATTATTTCCTAAAAAATCATCTAAAGAAGTCGACAATTCTATAAATTCTAAAAAATCAATAAATGATATAGAAATTTATGATAAGAAAAATCAAAAACATTTTATCAATATATCGATTGAGAAAGTTGATATTTCAGATGATTTCTATAGATTAATTATAATTGATGATATAACAAAAATACACACTGAAGAAATTAAAAAATCATGTATTTATAAAATTTCAGAAGCGATACATGATTCAGATGATTTAGATACTCTTTATAAAGAGATTCATTTTATACTCTCTACAGTAACTGATGTTAAAAATTTCTATATTGCTTTAGTCGATTGGGAAACAGAACTTATTACATTCCCTTATTTCGTAGATCAATATGATAAAATACCATCTCCTTATAAAATGAAAAAAGGTTTAACAGAATATGTTTTAAATTCTGGTCAGTCTTTATTGCTTAATAAAGATATTTACAAAAATTTAATAAAAACACATAATATCGAACCAATTGGTCAAAGTTGTTTTAATTGGCTTGGCGTACCATTAAAATTAGCCAATGGAAAAACAATTGGTATGATTTGTGTTCAAAATTATACTGACGATTATATTTTTAATGAAGAAGATAAAAAAATATTACAATATTCTTCTGATCAAATTGCAATGGCCATAAAGAGAAAAATTGATGATATTAAAATACATAAACAAGCTCATTATGATGATCTTACAGGTCTAACAAATAAAGCATTATTCCATGATAGGTTAGATCAGGCAATACATAATGCTGAGAGAAAAGATGAGGTATTAGCTATTTTATTTATCGATTTAGATAATTTTAAATATGTTAATGATTCCATGGGGCACTCTACTGGAGATAAACTTCTTAAAATAATAGGTAATAAATTAATAGAATCAACAAGAAAAAGTGATACAGTATCAAGATGGGGTGGTGATGAATTTTGTATACTATTGCCAAACATAAAAAGACTTTCAGGAGTTTATAAGTTATGTGATAGAATATTAAATACTCATCTTAATAACATTATTATAGAAGGTCAAGAGTTGCATATTACTGCGAGTATTGGCGTATCTTTATTTCCACAAGATGGTAAGAATCCTGATATGCTTATAAAAAATGCCGATGCTGCTATGTATAAATCAAAAGAATTAGGTAAAAATCAATTTCATTTATATAAACCTGATATGAATGAAGAAGTAATGGAAAGACTTAATGTCGAAACGAACTTATTTCGAGCAATAAAAAACGAAGAATTTCAGATAGTATACCAACCTCAACTATCATTAAAAACTAATAAAATTGTAGGTTTTGAGGCTCTTGTAAGATGGAATCAACCTGATATGGGAGTTCTTGCACCCTATAAATTCATTCCTATTGCTGAAGAAACCAATTTAATTATACCGCTAGGAGAGTGGATCATTAAAAAAGTATGTGAACAAGCAAAATTATGGCATGATAAAGGTTATAATCTTAAAGCCGGTATCAATATTTCAGCTAAACAATTCAATCAAGATAAATTGGTTGAAATAATTCAAAATACAATAAATGATACATCTATTAAACCAAGTCTAATTGAACTTGAGCTTACTGAAAGTATCATTATGAAAAATGTAAATCGGACTTTAAAAATATGCACAGAATTAAAAAAAATGGGCGTCAGTATTTCTGTTGATGATTTTGGAACTGGCTATTCTTCATTAAGTTATTTAAAAGATTTCCCTATAGATAAACTTAAAATAGATCAATCATTTATATCAAATTTAGCTGATCATGATGGTGATGACGCAAAGATCGCCAACCTTGTCATTGACCTTGGTCATAAGCTTGGATTGGAAGTTGTCGCTGAAGGTGTTGAGACACAAAATCAAATTGATTTTTTAAGAAAATATGCTTGCGATGAAATTCAAGGATTTATCTTAAGTAAACCTTTAGAAATAAATGAGTTTGAAAATTTAATTAATACTCACTCTAATTAATACTTCTTAAAATACTTTCAATATCTTCAATTCTTTCAGATTTCATAATCTCTTTTCTGAAAGTAGATGAATTATTAAAGCTTTTAATATAGTAGCTTAAATGTTTTTTAGATAGGTTTATTACAACCTTATTACTTTTATATTTTTTCAATAAACTTACATGCTCAAAGCAAATATTTAGTATTTCACTTAAAGATATTTTTTTGTTTGTTTCGGATTTAATAAATGAAATGATATCCCTAAAAATCCATGGCTTACCTAAAGAACCTCTACCAATCATAACACCATCACATTTTGAAATTTTCTTTAATTTTATATAATCATCAACAGATGTAATGTCTCCATTTCCAATAATCGGAATGCTCTTTACTGTTTCTTTTAGTTCACCAATCATATTCCAGTCTGCAGAACCTTTATACATTTGTTTTGAGGTTCTTGCATGAAGTGTTATTGCTTTTATTCCAGATTCTTCCAGAATTATTCCTGCATCGTTAATTATTATATTATTTTGGTCCCAACCAGCTCTCATTTTTACAGTAATAGGTATATCTTTTACTGCATTTACTGTTTCAGTTGCAATTTTTCTCATAAGCTTTAAATTTTTTAAAGCTGCGGATCCACCACCTTTTTTAGTTACTTTTGGTACTGGACAACCAAAATTTATATCAATAATATCAGGTTTAAACCTATCATATATACTAAATGCTGATTCAGCTACTGTATTAGGATCATTGCCAAAAATTTGAACTCCTATAGGCCTTTCGAAATCATCGAATTTTACCATATCTAAAGTCTTAACATTTTCTCTTATTATACCATCTGCACTAACAAACTCTGTGTAAACAACAGATGCTCCATATTTTTTACATATAATCCTAAATGGCTGATCAGTAACGCCTGACATTGGAGCTAAAAATAATGGATATTTAATGTTTATATTACCAATTTTCATATATTTAATATATTTATATATATATAATTAATTAATATATAATATGGAAATTTTACAAAAATTAGGATCTCTACCTATATTTATTTTAATGTTTGTGGTAATATATTTTTTAATGATTAGACCACAGTCTATTCAACAAAAAAATCATCAAAATATGCTAAATAATCTTAAAAAGGGTGATAAGGTGCTAACAAGAGGTGGAATAATTGGAAAAATTGTTAGTTTTCAAGGTAAAAATAATAGCATAATTATTTTAAGTATTGATGACTCTACTAATATTAAAGTTATGAAGTCTTATATTTTATCTATACAAAATTAATGAATATAGTCTTTTTTGCTAATGGACCTTTTGCATTGCCTTCATTAGATATTCTTAATAAAAATTCTAATAACTATAAAATAAAAGCAGTTGTTACTAATGAAGATAAAAGATCTGGAAGAGGACAAAAGTTAAATCAAACTTTAATTGCAAAATTTTCTAAGCAAAAATTATTAAATGTAATCAAAATTAAAAAATTTAATAATAAAGCATTTATTGATAAATTAAAATCATTAGATGCTGATTTATTTATTGTTATTTCGTATAGAATACTTCCTGAATATATATATAATATACCTAAATTAGGATCAATAAATATTCATGCATCAGTATTACCAGAATATAGAGGTGCTGCTCCAATACAAAGATCAATTATTGATGGTAAAAAATATTTAGGTCTAACGTCATTTTTTTTAAACGAAAATATAGATGAGGGAAATATAATTCTTACAAAAAAAATTCCAATTGATGATTTAATTACCTATGGAGAATCTTTTGATAATCTTTCAAACATAGCACCTTTATTTTTAATAGAAACACTAAACAGTATATTAGAAAATAAACAATTAAAAGTTCAATCAAATAAAAAAGCTACATATGCAAATAAAATTAATAAAGAAGAGTATGCAGTAAATTTAGATAAATCATCTAAAAATGTTCATAACAAAATTAGAGGCTTAACTCCTCCTGGATGTTATCTTTTTTTAAATAATAAGAAAGTTAAGCTATATAACACATATTACAATAGCTTAACTTTACCTTTTGGTTGTTATAAAATTGAAGAAAATACATTGTTAATTGGATGTAAAAGTGGTTGTTTGGAAGTTAAGAAAATACAGTTTGAAGGAAAAAAAATAATTAATGTAAAAGATTTTAAAAATATGAATTTAGATAAGAATATTCCTTTTAAATCAAAAAAATGAAAACATTTTTAAAGTATATACTAACATTTGGTTTTTTTATTATTATTGGTTTATTTCTTCTTGATAATGTCTTTTTATCTATCTATGTAAATAAAAATAAAGATATCTATTTACCAGATGTAAGAAATATTGATTATAATATAGCAAAAGAAAAACTTTCAAATCTTGGATTTAAAGTTGAGGTTTTATTTAGCGATTATAATCCGTTGAATAATCCTGGTGATGTTGTTAAGATATCACCAAGACCATTTACTAAATTAAAATCTGGAAGGATAATAAAATTAACAGTAGCTAGTGATAAAAACGATGTTGTACTTGATGATTTTACAAATATATCACTTAGAAACGTCAAGTTAATTTTAAATAGAAACGATTTAAGAATCGATACACTTCTTTATGAATATAACAATATTATTAAAAAAAATCATATAATAACTCAATATCCTAAACCTTCAAAAGTTCTAAGATCTAATGATATTGTTACTCTAGTTGTTAGTCAAGGTAAGCCTCCTAATTACTATATTACACCAAATTTAATAAACTTAAATCTAAATAAAGCAAAAGAAAATATTTCCAGAGCTGGTTTAGTTTTAGGTAATATTACATATGAATTTTCAAAAGATTTTTTAAATAATACAGTATTGGAACAAGATAAAACTCCAGGAATGAAATTATCATTTCCTGCTAGAGTAAACTTAATAGTAAGTACGGATAAAAAATAATGAAAAAAAGAATAATATCACCATCTTTGCTCTCAGCAAATTTTACAAGATTAAAAGAAGATATCAAAGTTGTTGAAGATGCAGGTGTTACTAGACTTCATCTTGATGTAATGGATGGACATTTCGTACCAAATCTCACATTTGGTCCATTTATAATAAAAGATATTAGAAAAATAACTAAATCTCATCTAGAAACTCATTTGATGATTACTAATCCCCATAAATATTTTGATGAATACATTAAAGCTGGTTCTGATACATTAATTTTTCATTATGAAGCTTCTACAGATATAAAAAGAGATTTAAAATACATTCAGGAAAGAGGAGTAAAAGCAGGAATTGCTATAAATCCTGATAGTGATTACAAGCAATTACTTAAGTATACAGATAACCTTGATTATATTTTAATAATGTCTGTTTTTCCAGGTTTTGGTGGTCAGTCTTTTATAGAGTCAACCCTAGATTCTATGAAATTCTTAAAAGAAAACACCAAAGGGACCGATATACTAATTGGTGTTGATGGAGGGGTAAATATTAATACAATTGATAGAGTTTATGATACTGGTATTGATGTAACAATTGTTGGTTCTGGCCTTTATGGAGCAAAAAATATTAATAAGAGATATAACGAATTAATATTGAATGGTAAATAAAACACTTTCTTTTAAAAATGAAATTTATAGAAAGTTAATTCATTTTTCTTCCTTATTCTTTTCTTTATTATACTTTTATAATGATTTTTTATTTTTTTTTACTATACTCTTTTTAGCAACAATATTTATCACATGTATAAACATCTATTACTATCAAATTATTAATTTAATTAACAAAAATATAAATATTGATTTTGTTATTAGAGATAACGAATATCGTTCATTTTGGAGCGCAACACTTATGATGTTTGGTTTTTTAATAATAGCATGTTTTTTTTCAAAAGAAGAAGCTATTTTATCAATGTTAATAACTTCTATATCTGATCCACTTGCAGCTATATTTGGTATTAAATTTGGTCAAATAAAATTATTTAATAATAAAACTTTGGAAGGTTCATTTATTTTCATAGTATCAACTTTCTTAATTATGATTTTTTATCAAAATAGTATGCCAATTTTGATTTTGATAATATCACTACTTGTTGCCCTAAATGAACTGTTTACACCAATGAAATATGATAATTTTTCTATTCCAATAGTTTCTGCATTATTATTAAGAGGTTTTAATATTTTTTAATGAGTTTTTTAGCAAGTATATATCTCTGGTTGTTGCCTGCAACTCTAATACCAATAATTTTTCATTTTTTAAAGAAAAGAAATCAAAAAAATTTAAGATTTAGTACAACACGATTTTTGCTAGATATGAAGGAAGATTCATTAAAAAAAATAAATTTAATAAATATAATTTTATTGATAATAAGAACCTTAATAATTTTATTTTTAATTTTAATGATTTCTAAACCAATTTTTTCAATCCAAAATAGAAATATTGTAAGCGGAGATGAAACAGTTTCTTTTATAGTTGTAGATGATTCATTTTCTAATCATAAATTCCTAAATGATAATTTTAAATCTATAGTAAATTCTATAATTAATAATTATTCTTCTGAAACAAATATTTTAATTAAGGGCTTAAGCGGAGAAATTTATAATGATTTGCAATCAATAAAAGATTTTAACAAAAATCAAATATTCAATTTTAACAAATTTGGAAGTTATAATTTTGATAATTCATTTATACCTATTTCTGATAAATTTAAAAATTTTTTAAATAAAGATTTATACATTATTTCTGATTTAGATTCATCATTAGTTAATAGAAAAATTAATTTAGATGGTTGGAATATTTTTATTTTCGAACATAATACTTTAAATCATCCTATAGTCTTAAACAATTTATTTATTAAAGATAATATTATTACAAATAACCAAACTGTATCAATTTCTATAAATGCTGTTAATTTAACAAATGAATCCTTCCAAGATATTGATATATCTTTATTTATTAATAACATAAAAGTTTCTGATAGTAATTCTAACTTTATAATGAATGAATCAAAAACAATTAATTTTAATACTTCATTTCCTGATAAAGGAACATTCAATTGCTATTTTTCCGTAAACGATTACAAATATTACTTTAACATAAATATTGATACAAAAAAAACAATTGCGTTAGTTTATGATAACATTGAAAATGTTAAATATATTGAAAATGCATTAATAGCATACAATGAAATCTATGAGAATCTACAAATAGAAAAATTTCCTACTAGTAATTTTATAAGTAATACAAAAAATTATGATTCAATCATCAAATTTGGTTCAGAAGATCTTACTGATGATGTAGTTTCTAGTATTTTATACAATACCTCAAATATTTTATTAATTCCATCAAATACGTTAAATCTTTCTTTATTTTCTAAATATTTTAAAGACATAGAAAAAGAAAATTTAATCCCAAAAAAATCAAATATAAGTAAGAAAATGAATAGAAAATATATAAATGATTCATTTCTTGATAATATTTTTAATAAATCAACTACTGATATTCAAATTAATAATTATTTTAATCTAAATATATCAGATAATTCAATATTACTGCTTGATAGTCAAAATTCATTGCTTAATAAGTATAGTAGCAATAATAATAGTCTTTATGTACTTCCTGTACCCTTAGATTTAAAATCCTCAAACTTACCTATCAGTGGTTCTTTTATTCCTTTATTAAACTATCTTTTAAGATTAAATGATTTTAATTACTATAATTACATAGATGATTTAATTNCTATTGANGATTCATACAAAGAATTTCCAATGATAATTAANATAAACGAAAAGCTATACCAATATNCAAATGGATACTTNATTNATAATCCTTTTTATGCTANTAATCCAGGTTTTCATAAAATATTTGTTAATGATAAAAAATTAAATGATTTTGCAGTAAATATTAGAAATTCAGAATTACTTCCACAAAAAATTAATAATGATGATATTAACTTTTTTTTCAATAATCCTATAATAATTGACTCTTTTAGTGATTTTAACAGTAAGCTTAAAAATTTAATATCTGGTATTTATCTTTGGAAATATTTTTTATATGCTACACTAATATTAATTATTTTAGAAATGTATATTTCAAATATATATCTTTACAGAAAAAATGATTAAATCTTTACTGTTATCATTATCATTACCATCAACAAATCAAACTGATTTAATCGAAGAAATAGAAGAAATGCATAGACTAGCTAATACTCTTGGCTTTTCTATTGAGGATACAATAATTCAAAATAAACAAAAAATTGATTCATCAACTTTTTTTGGTAAAGGAAAGTTAAATACAACTATTTCACAATGTAAAGAATTAAAGTATGATACAATTTTTATTAATAACGAAATTGAACCAGGGCATTATAAGAGAATACAAAAAATAGCTGGAAAGAAGATTTATATAATTGATAGAACAAAATTAATTTTAGATATTTTTACTAAACATGCAAAAACAATAGAATCAAAGAAACAAATTGAATTAGCCTCTGTTCAATATATGATGCCCAGATTGATTGGACAATGGACTCATCTTGAAAGACAAATGGGAGGTATAGGAACAAGAGGTGGACCAGGTGAAAAACAAATTGAAATTGATCGAAGATTATTAAGAAGTGATATTACAAAATTAAAAAAAGATCTTCTTCAAATTGAAAAACAAAGAAAAACACAGAGAAAATCTAGGAAAGATATATTTAAAGTTGCCTTAGTAGGATATACAAATGCAGGAAAGTCTTCAATATTCAAAAATTTAAGTGGTTATAAAAAAACATATATAAAAGATGAATTATTTGCTACNTTAGATACTACTACCAANAATATTTACCTTGATGATAATACTAAAGTTTTACTCAGTGATACTGTTGGTTTTTTAAGAAATTTGCCAACAGATTTAATNGCTTCTTTNAGATCTACTCTTGGGGAAATAAGAGATGCTNATTTNTTANTAAAAGTTATAGATATNACTTCTACTGATATTNAAGGACACATGAAAACAATTGATGATACATTGGAAATATTAAANTGTCATAAAAAAAAATCCTTAATTATNTTTAATAAAATAGATAAAGTTAATGATGAAAATATTTATGCTAATATAAAAGCCAAGTATAGTAATTGTATTTTCGTATCTTCATTAAAGAAGTTAAATATTAATATTTTAATTAATTCAATATTAAAATTTACAAACGAAAATCTAGAACTGTTTTCTTTGAAAATTGATTATAAAAATGCTGCAATCATTGATTTTATTTATAATTTGACNACTGTACTNTCAAGAANAGANCAATATGATAAAATTGAACTTGAATTTAAATGTTCAAAAGAAACATTTAACAAAATAAAAAAGAAAATAAACTAATCTGTGAGAGTAATTTTCAGATGACCTTTATTTTAGGTACAGTGGGTAACTCCTCCTTAATCGCAAGTTTCCTTCAATTATATGAATAATAAGGCCTACTTTTGAATAAGGCAAGTAAGAAACCCTATATTTAAGCTGAAAGTTCTGAAAATTACATACCCNCACAGACAAATAAAATTAAAAATTAAAGTATATAATTACATAATAAAAATTTAAATTTGATAGATTATACAATTAATTATTAGGATGTTATGCAAGGATACTACAGATTCCCAACAATATANAAAAACCAAATAGCTTTTGTTTGTGATGATGACTTATGGATAAGCAACTTAAATAATTTAGTTGCGCAAAGACTAACCACAAATATATCAAATGTTTCAACACCCAAATTTTCACCAGANGGAAAATATATTTCATACGTTGGATCTGAAGATGGGAACACCGAAGTTTATATTATCCCATCAATTGGTGGCNNATCTAAAAGANTAACCTTTGAAGGGTCATTTATAAATAAAATATGTCTTTGGAATNAAAANGGTATNTANTATTCATCTGATTATGAAAAACCATTTAGTAGAATTTCTGATATAAGAATCTATGATTTAAAAAANAATGTATCTANAGGACTTGATTTTGGAATTTCTTCAAATATAGCATTCCATAAAACATTTACTGTTCTTGGNAGAAATACAGCTGATCCAGCTCGATGGAAAAGGTATAAAGGTGGAACTGCTGGTGAACTTTGGATAGATTTTAATGAAAATAAATTTAAAAAACTCATTAATATTGACGGNAATCTGGCATGTCCATTAGTTGTTCNAAATAGAATATATTTTATATCAGACCATGAAGGAATAGGAAACATTTATTCATGTTTAAAAAATGGTAAATCACTGTTAAAACACACAAATCATAAAAATTATTATGTTAGAAATGCTTCAGCTGATTCAAGCAAAATTATTTATCATTCNGGNAGCAGACTATTCTTTTTTGATACATTAAAAAATAAAACATCAAAAATTAATCTTATTTATAACAATAGTAATATTGATTCAGGAAGGAAGTTTTCAAATGCTTCTGATTACCTTGAGCATGCCTCAATTGCAAGAAGTGGTAAACAGTTAAATATAATTTCTAGAGGAAAATCTTTTATAATGGGTACCTGGGATGGTCCATCTATTCAATACGGGAAAGTTAATGGTGTGAGGTANAAACACCCAATACAAATTGATAAAAATAAAAAACTTCTATTAATTTCTGATGAAAANAACGTNGAGCATTTCGAAGTATATAATATTGAAAGCTCTAAATTATTAAAAATTATTAATAAAAATATTGGAAGAGTACTTTCTGTAAAAAAATCACCAAGTAAAGATTCTGTTTGTTTTCTAAATCACAAACATGAATTACATATCTTAGATATAAAAAGTAGTAAACTTACTAAAATTGACCATAGTACTAATCATCCTATAGAATTTAATTGGTCACCAGATGGAAATTTTATTGCTTATTCATGCTCTTTAAANAGTAGAACTTCTATAGTAAAAATTTATGATATAAAAAATAGTACTTCTAAAGTAGTTACTAATTCTGTAAACCAAGATTTTTCACCAGTTTTTGATAATAATGGTAAATATTTAGCATTTATTTCCAAGAGGACATTTAATCCTGTTTATGATAGTATCCAGTTTGATTTAAATTTTACTAAATCTGAGAAACCATACATACTAACCCTTGATAGTAAAACTTCATCTCCATTTATTAAAACTGAGAATACATTAAATAAAAAATCAAAAAAAGATAATAAAAATAAGAAGAATANGCTTCCAAATGTTAAAATTGATTTTAAAAATATTTCTGATAGAATTATGCAAATACCAATTAAAGAAACAACTTTAGACAACTCAATTGGTTTTATTGATAACAAGCTGTTTTATTTAAAATGGCCTATTAGTGGATCACGAGAAGATGGATGGTATTCTTTGGAAGATTCTCCAAAAGGATTAATTTACTATTACGATTTAAATACACTGGAGGAAAAATTATTCTTTTCTGGTGCTACTTCTTTTACTGTTGATAATGAATCTTCAAATATTGTTATAAATTCAAATGATTCTATAACAGTTTGCTCAACTAAAAGCATACCAAATAAAGAAAACCTTTCAAAGAATAGTTTCAATAAAGAAACAGGAAAAATTAATTTGTCCAGAATTAATTTAAGTATTGACATAAAATCTGAATGGAAACAAATGTTCTCTGAAGCATGGAGACTTCAAAGAGATTACTTTTGGACTAAAGATATGTCAGGTATTGATTGGAAAAAAGTATATAAGCGCTATTATAAACTTATTGATAATGTTAGCACAAGAAGTGAGTTTTCTGATCTTATATGGGAAATGCAAGGTGAGCTTGGAACATCTCATTGTTATGAGTTTGGTGGTGATTACAAGCAAACCAGAAGATATAAAACAGGTTTACTAGCAGCTAATTTCACATACAATAATAAATCTAAAGCATATGTAGTAGAAAATATAGCAAAAGGTGATTTATGGGATTATTATCCATCACCTCTTTTAAGACCCGGTNTAAATATTAAAAATGGCGATTTACTTTATAGTATTAATAATATAAAATTAAATAAAGAATTACACCCCAATGAATTACTTGTAAATCAGGNAAATAAAGAAATNCAATTAGAAATAAGCAATAAAAGTGGTTCCAAAAAAAGAAAAGTAACAGTTAAACCAAATGGTTTCCAGACGCATCTTTATTATAGAGATTGGGTTGAAAAAAATAGAGACTATGTACATAAAAAATCAAAAGGTAAAATTGGATATATACATATACCTGATATGGGAGCTGATGGTTTTGCTGAATTTCATAGGTATTTTTTAACTGAAATTATATATGACGGATTAATTGTTGATGTTCGATTTAATGGGGGAGGACATGTATCTCAACTATTGTTAAGCAAACTTGCTAAAAAACGTATAGGATATGATTTAACAAGATGGATGGGGGTAGAACCTTATCCTTCGGAATCACCTGGTGGACCTATGGTAGCTATTACAAATGAATTTGCTGGATCTGATGGAGATATATTTTCACACTCATGGAAACTACTTAATCTTGGTAAATTAATTGGTCGAAGAACATGGGGAGGTGTAATAGGAATCTGGCCACGTAATGCTCTTGTTGATGGAACATTAACAACACAGCCTGAATTTTCTTTTTGGTTCAAAGATGTCGGATGGAATGTTGAGAATTATGGAACTGATGTTGATATAGAAGTTAATGATACACCACAAGATTTTAGAAAAGGTGTGGATGCNCAACTTGATAAATCAATATCTGAAGTTTTAAAAGAACTAAAGAAGCCTAATGCTGTATTGAAAGCTGACTTAAAAAATAAACCTAATTTGAAATTACCTTAATGCAATATATAATACTACAATCATCAACTGATAGTTTATCTGTAGCTAAGAATCTTAGTAAAAAGATTGTAGATAAAAAACTATCTCCATGTGTGCATATCGTCCATTCACCTAATACTTATTANAAATGGGATGGTGAAACAATAACTTCTAAAGAATACATAATACTAATAAAGACAAATAGTATTAAAAAAGAAGAAATAATTTCACTTTTAAAAAAAGAACATAATTACAATAATCCAGAAATTATATCCAGGTCATTTAATATTGAATCTAAAGATTATTTAAAATGGTTTAATAAAGAATTAAATAAATAATGTATTATAAAGGAAATAAATCAACAATATTTATTACTAAAGATAGGGAACTCAATAATACCCCTATAGTTTTTCTTCANGGTTTTTTAGGTAGTTCTAAATCATGGAAGAATATNAGGAAAAANATTAATTATCCATCNCTTGCTATTGACATACCAGGACATGGTAAAAGTTCATTTAATAATCTAAATTCAAGTTATTATTTTAAAGATTTTTCTAATGAGCTTTATTTAGCATTATCTGAATTAGATATTAAAAAGATTCATTTATGTGGCTATTCAATGGGTGCNAGACTTGCACTNGCTTTTAGTTCTATTTATCCTAAAATGATATCTACACTATTATTNGAAAGTGGTACTGTTGGTCTAAATGATAGAGAAGAGAAAGAAGAAAGACTAGCAAAAGATTTGAATAAATCAATAAGAATTAAAGAAAATCTAAACGAATTTGTTAAAGANTGGGAGAAATTAGATTTTTTTGTAAACCAAAAANCCAGAAATAATNATGATTTTANTTCTCAACGTGAAATTAGATTGAGTCATGATAAATATCAGNTNTCAAGATCACTTGAAGTTTTTAGCTTAGGGAANATGCCTTACATGATGAANAATTATACAAAACTAACTTTTCCTATAATTATTATTAATGGTAAAGAGGATATNAAGTTTATTAAAGAAGGNAGAATAATGCTTAANGCAAATAATAACTCTAAACAATATATAATAAACAATGCAGGGCATAATGTTCATNTAGAAAATNCTGATCTTTANATNCATACAATANNNGATAATTTTAANGAAGATATNGTATTTACTTAAAGTAAANCTTTAATATGAAAATAAACGAAATATTAAACTCAATNTTTTTTCCAAGAAAAACAGATTATAATTCTGATGAGAAAGATTACCTTGTTCAAGTAGATAGCAACGTGAATGTAGGAATAAGAATGTTCATAGTAAATAATAATAGCCCAACTATTTTATTTTTTCATGCAAATGCTGAAATAACACATGAGTATGATGATATTGCTGAAATGTACAATAAATACAATATTAACTTCATAGTATCAGGGTATAGGGGTTACGGGCTATCAAATGGNAAACCATCAAAGGATNCATCNTTAGAAGATTCATTNAAAATTTTTGATTTTGTTTTAGNACATCTAAAATCCTTAAATAACAAGAATCATTTAATTGTTATGGGAAGATCTCTTGGTAGTACNTCNGCAAGTCATNTAATGTCNAATAGNGAAAAAGAAATCGATGGTGCTATTATTGATAGTGGATTTGCTACTGAGTATCCTTTTTTATTAAGGTTTGGCTTAAATCCAGAAGATATAAATTTTTCTTTAAGTGATGGATTTGATAATCTGAAAAAAATAAAATATTTTAAAAAACCTTTTTTAATCATTCATGCTGATATGGATGAAATAATTCCTTTTAGTCAAGCAGATATGATGTTTGTTGAATCTGGATCTTACAACAAAGATTTATTCAAAGTAAATGGTGCTGGTCACAACAATGTTATTGCAATAGCTAGAGATCACTATTTTGATAAGATAAGAGATTTCATTGAACAATTGTAAATATTTAATATTTTTATTTTTTTCTTTCTTATTTCTATCACCAAATTTAAATGAAGAATCATTAAATCTTGGTAGAGATAATGATCCTAGGGTTGTTGAAGATATATCAAAATATAAACTTTTTTATAGAAAATCAATATGGAACTTGCTTTCATTTTTCGGTGGAAGAAATATCTCATCATTAGCATTTCCAAAATCAATATCTTATTTTAACTCTTCAAATAAAGTTGCTCTAACTATTGATGATGGTTTTTGTGGTATTGACAATCCTGATGGTGATATGACTAGAGAAATTGCNGATCTTCTAAAAAAATATAATGCTAAGGCAACNTTTTTTGTTACAGGTTCTCATTTATTAAATACAAANGAATCAGATATCGTTAATTTATTAAAAAATGGAAATGAGATTGCAAATCATAACATGTATGATATACCATACAAAAATATTCCGATAAATCAATTTGAAAATGATTTGATTGAAACTAAATCTATTTTAAATAAATTCTCTAAAAATCTACCTAAATGGTATAGAGCACCTCATGCATCTATATCAGATGATATGCATGAAATAATTAAAAAACATAATTTAAAGCATGTTGTAGGTGATGTTTTCGCTAATGATACATCAATACCAGATGCAAACTGGATATCAGCCTTTATACTTAAAAATGTAAAACCAGGATCAGTGATTATAATACATATGCCAGAAAAAGGTATCAGAGAATGGAATTACTTAGCATTAGAAAACATATTAAATGGTTTAAAAGAGAGAAAATTAGAAATAGTTACTCTTACCGAGCTAGAACAAAAAAGCGCTAAATAACCTAGTATTTTATAAGCTCTATAAAATTACCATCTAAATCTTTTATGTACTTTGATACAGAACCATCTCTGTGCTTTACAGTAGTTGAGTCTAATTTTATTTTTTCATCTAAAATAGCAAAGTGGGGAGGATGCTCAGAGTTTGTAACTAATGCTAGCTTTATATTTTCAAATTGCAAGAACCCCCAAGTATCATCAGAGTATATTACCTTACAACTATAATTATCTGTATACCACTTTACAGATTTTTTTATATCCTTAACTTGAATTGCAATATGATCAATGTTCTCTAATTTATTCATTTATATTAATTTCTACTGGAATCCATTTTTTATTCGTGTCCTGTTTAAAAGATGCAATGAAGGTTAAACCAGAATCACTGTCCCATTCACCAGGGCTAACAAGAGACATAAACTTAGAATTTTCTTTATTTTTATATAAATAATACTCTCGACCAACAACAGGTTCAAACAATATGTTACTTTCATAAACGACCTTATTCCAATTAAGCTCATTCAGCAAGGAATCATACTCTTTTTTAATTTCTTTTAATCGTTCAGAAAAATGATTTTTAAGATATGGCGCTTGATTAGATTTCCAATCATCAATTTCATACACTTTACCTTCAACATCATCAAATTTTATTAACTTATTGTTCATAATTTAAATTACAACATTTCGTGCATACCGTGCAACATTTACAGCAAAACTATTTAAATAACTAATCTAAACGAACTATAATTTCGTTTCTTCTAAGGAATGGTAATCTCCATGGGGGATCATATCTGTTAATCATAAAAGAAGAATTAGTTTTTAAATTATTTTTCTCAATAAAATCAGAAAGTTTAGAGGAATAATATTCAATTCTTGATTCAGATGTGCTCCAGCTAAATGATATTGTAACACATTTACCTAGCTCAAATTTTTCAAATGTTATGTTTTGACCATTATGTTCAGGAAGTTGATTAATTTCCTCAACATCTAGCATGTAAAATAACATATTATAATTTGAATCATCTGAAAATGTTGTTACTGGCGCTGTCATTGGAATAGACTCATTCTTTTTATTCCCTCCAAAAATGTAAGAAGC
>NZPQ01000045.1 GCA_002693365.1 Fidelibacterota bacterium | reverse complement strand
CAATTAAAAAGTATTTTAACATTTACTTCATTCCTTTAATTTTTGATATAAATAATTGATAAGTATTATCAGTTATAATCTACAAAATAAAAAAGCCTCCGTAAAAGAGGCTTTCTAATTTATTGTCAAGGTGGCAGAATTCGAACCTGCGGCCCCCTGCTCCCAAAGGAGGATGCTATTACCATTCATCTAAATTTAATTGAGCCCAAATAAATTGAATGATTTCATCTCCATATGCACCTAAAGGACTAATAGGCACAACATGAGAATTAGATGGTTGAGCTACTAGAACTGCATAATTCCCTGAATTTATTATTGCTTCATAAAGTGGAATAACATCACCTTCCCATGTTTGTTCTGTAACAGGATCATAATCCTCTGAGTGCATAATTAAACAACTTGCATCATCTTCATCAAAATTAAATGGTTCAATATCAAAAGCTGCTCCAGTAGAAATAGCTGATGAAACCTTAGATGAAAAATCTAAATAGTCATTAGTTCCTGATAATAAAGTTGTAAAATCATTTTCAATTGCATTTATTAATGAAATATAACCACCAGCTGATTTTCCGATTGTAACAATTCTATTTGTATCTATGTTATAGATGTAATCTTGAGATTTCAAAAACCTAATTGCATTCATTGCATCTTCAAGGGAATGTAAAACTGCCAGAAGACGATTTTCTTCTGATTCAATTTGATAGGAATATGGAGTAAGTCTATAATTTATTGTACACCCTATAAATCCAAGATTAGCATAATCTTTAGTATCTTGCCATAAAGTTTCTTTACTACCTCCAGAAAATCCCCCTCCATGAATTACTACTACTAAAGGAAGTGGTTTGTTTTCTGGGTTAGGTGGTAAAGCAATATCTAATTCTAACAAAATAGTATCTTGTAACTGGTCTTGTACTTGATTTTGGTTAGAAGAATATTGCAATCCATTCATATTTGATCTTTCTGAATAGACTAAATCATAAAAAAATGTGAGTTCATTTTCTTGATATTGTTGACTAATAAATAATCCTGTTTCGGGTATAGTTTCTTGATTTAAAATTATATCAACTAATAATACTACATCTAAAACATTTAATAAATCATCCTGATTGATATTACCATTTTCATTGTATGTGTTGTCTAATATATTTGAAACTAATAGTATTACATCAATTACATTAATCTGACCATCATCATTCATATCTCCAATGGTACGATTCTGTTGAGCGTTAATACTAACTATCAATAATATTATTATTAAAAAGCACTTTTTCATATTCAAATATACAAAACAAAAAAGCCTCTGTAAAAGAGGCTTTCTAATCTTAAGTCGAGGTGGCAGGATTCGAACCTGCGGCCCCCTGCTCCCAAAGCAGGTGCGCTAACCGGACTGCGCCACACCTCGAATAATTTTCAAAAAATTTAGACATAAAATATATAACATTTTTAATTTAATTATAAATAATAATTAATATTATTTCATTCTTATATTTAATCATAAACCTATGAATAAAATTATTAATAAATATATTATAAAAGAGCTTACTCTACCATTTGTAAGCTCATTGTTCATTCTAATATTTGTCTTACTATCAAATTTTATTTTAAAAAATATGGATAAATTTTTAGGTAAGGGAATATCTTTAGGAACTGTTCTAAAATTCTTAGTTTATAATTCAGCATGGATTATATCACTTGCTATACCAATGTCAATTTTAATTGCTACATTAATGGCATTTGGAAGATTGTCATCTGATAATGAAATAACAGCTTTTAAGGCTTCTGGTGTAAGTATGAATAGACTACTAATCCCTGCAATGTTTTTCGGGTTTATTGTTTTTGCTTTTGTTACACCTTTTAATTTATGGGTGTTACCAGAAATGAACCATAATGTTAGAAAAATTAGTCATGAAATTAGTAGAAATAGACCTGATATAGAATTTAATGAACAACTGTTGAATACATTTTCAGATAAAATCATTTATGTTGGGAAGAGAATAAATACTCATTCATTCGATAATGTTGTTATTTTTGATAAGGCTCAAAAAGATCATACAACTATAATGGCAGAAAGAGGTAATTTTAAATCTTTCCAAGATGGGATAGTAATAAATTTAGAAAATGGTTCAATTCACGAAGAATTAGTAAATAATGAATACAGAAAGACCTACTTTGATACTTATAAAATAGCGATACCATTTGATCAACTGGAGTATAATTTATCAAACAATTTAGTTAGACAAGAAAGAGAACTTAATATAAACTCACTTTCAAAAAAAATAAAATCCTATAAAAAAAACATACAAAACTCTAAAAATTATATTAAACAAAATGAAAATAAAATTGATTCATTAAACAATTTATTAACAGAAAATGAAAATAGCGACTACAAAAATATCTTGAAAATTAATATGATAAAAAATCAGATTGATAATCTTGTTTCAAGAAAAAATAAAAACATTAAACTAATAAAAAATTATGAACAACAGATAAATAAATATAGTGTTGAAATTCATAAAAAGTTCTCCATTCCAATTGCATGTTTTATATTTATTTTATTAGGAACTCCTTTAGGAATAATGGCAAAAAACAGCAATATGAGCGTTAGTATTGCTATTAGTATTTTGTTTTTTATTATATACTGGTCGTTTTTAATTGCTGGAGAAGATTTTGCTGATAGAGGAAAATTTAGTCCAGCGTTATCAATGTGGTCGCCAAATATATTCTTAGGTATTATAGCATTTTATCTTTATAAACTAAGATCAAATGAAGATACAAATATTAAACTGAATTTGAATTTTCTAAAATTATTTAAATCTAAATAAGGGGTTAGAATATTCTTGGCATGTTTCACTTGGTACATTGTTTTCAATAAAATATTCTTTATAGGAATCACACCAATCAGTACCTAAACAACAAGTATCTTTACATATATTTTTTTCAACAATTCCGTTTGGTATTTCCCAATCTTCTTTCAAATTAATTTTAACAATTTTACCGAGATGATAATAATTACCTAAATTATATATTTCTTTTATTGCATCAGCAAAAATAGGCATTGCAGCATTTGATCCATATTGTTTTTCACCCAATTTCATTTGCGGGTCATCCATCCCTACCCATATTCCAATAACAATGTAGGGTGTGAAACCAATAAACCAAGCATCAGTTTTGCTATTAGTAGTTCCAGTTTTACCAGCCATAGGTGCATAAAACTTATATTTCCATCTTAAAGAGCCACCTGTTCCATTATCAATTACTGACTTCATCATATCTCTCAGTATAAAAATTTCTTTCTGATCGGCAACTTCAACTGATTCAGATGTAAATTCTTTAATTATCAAATCATTATTATCTCTAATTAAATTGATAGCAAGGGGTTGATTTAGTATTCCATTATTTGCTACAGCTGAATATGACATTGTTATATTCAAAGGATATACTTCTGAAACACCTAAAGCAATTGCATCAACTGGCTTTATATTTGTAGTAATACCTAATCTCTCCGAAGTCTTTTTTACATCTTGTGGAGTAATTAATTCTTGAACAACACGAACAGAAATTAAGTTAAGAGATTTTTTCATTCCATCTCTTAAAGTTGTTAATAATCCAGTAGATCCATCATGATTTTGGGGATTCCATCTTGTTGTATCATCGATAAAAAATACAAGTGGTTGATTTAATAATTGAGTACATGGCAAATATCCATTTTCAATCGCAGATAAGTAAATAAATGGTTTAAAGACTGAACCAGGCTGACGTTTAGCTTGAGTTGATCTATTGAAATGATCTAAATATTCTTTTTCAGTTCTTCCTCCAATCATACCAAGGACACTACCATGAATAGGGTCAATCACAACAGCAGATCCTTGAACTAATAATTGCTTCCTCAAATATGCAGGTATTTCAAGGTTGTTTTCTAAAATACTTTTCAAAGAATCAATTGAAATATTATTTTTCTTAGAAACATAATCCAATCTATCTTTATTATTCAGTAAGTCTTTGTTAAAAATCTTTTGATTTTTAACCATTGTTTTATTGAACGCATTTGTTAAAATTGATTGAATCCTACTATCCAATGATGTATGAATATTTAATCCATCTTTATATAAATTGACACCTAATTCTGAATCTATTTTCTCAAGTTCTCTCCTTATATACTCAGAAAAATGAGGAGCAGGACTGCTGTCATAATCATATTTACTAACTCTAATTGTTTCATTTTTAGCATTTTCAAATTCATTATCACTTATATAACCTAATTCGTTCATAACTTTTACAACTAGATTTTTTCTTCTTTCTGCTCTCTCAGGATATTTAATTGGACTGTAAATTGCTGGTGCTGGTAATAATCCTATAAGTACAGAAGATTCAATTAAAGATAAATCAGATGCATCTTTACTAAAGTAATAGATAGAAGCTGACTGAATACCATATGTTCCATGGCCAAAATAAACAGAATTTAAATATAATTCTAAAATTTCTGATTTTGTATACGTTTGCTCAATTTTAATAGCAGTTATAAATTCTTTTATTTTTCTTAATATAGAACGTTCCATACCAATTGATTCATACATTGTTCTTGCTAATTGCTGAGTTAGAGTACTGGCGCCTTGCTTAGCACTTAAATTTATAATATCAACTATTACTGCTCTAATTATTCCTTTAATATTTATACCGTGATGATTATAAAAATCTCTATCTTCCATTGATAATAATGCATTTCGTAAATCTTCAGGAATAACATTTATACTAACCATATCTCTTTTGGCTACGTATAATTTTTTTAAAACCTCACCATCAGAAGAAATTATTTTTGATACTTGATCAGGATTGAATTTTTGAAGTTCATCGAGGGAAGGAAGATCTTTAGATAAAAATAATAAATAAATTACAAGACATATTAAAGATGCAAAACAAAAAAGAAACGTATTTAAAAAAATTCTTTTCCAGGTTACATTATTTTTTTCAAAATTATCCAAAGATACTATTTTGGTTTAATCATTAATTTAGGATTTAATAAATCATCAATTTTTTNATCTGATAGTANTTTATTATCTTTTAGTACCTGTTTTATNGTTTTNTTAGTATTAAATGCTTCATAAGCAATCTGAGCNGCNTTATCATAACCAATCTCAGGTACNAGAGATGTACACATTGCTAAACTTCCTTCAATATAACCTTCACATTTATCAGAATTTGCTTTAATATCAACTAAAAGTTTATCTANAAAAATATTAATTGAATTTGATAAAATATTTATAGAAAAGAGCATATTGTGAGCAATTAAAGGTANCATTAAGTTTAATTCAAAAACACCNCCTAAACCACCTAAATTTATAGCAGTATCATTTGCNATAACCTGTGCACAAACTTGAATNATAGATTCACAAATAACTGGATTAACTTTNCCAGGCATAATTGAGGATCCAGGTTGAACTGCTGGAATCGTTAATTCTCCAAGACCAGATCTTGGTCCCGAGCTTAACCATCGAATATCGTTTGCTATTTTATTTAACCCAATTGCTAAGGTTTTTAAAGAACCAGAGAAAGCAACAGCACTATTTTGTGATGATTGAGCTTCAAAATGATTATTTGTTTTAGAAAACTTAATCTTTGAAAAGCTTGAAATTTCTTTTGCAATCAATAATCCAAATTTNTTNTGTGTATTNATACCNGTNCCNACNGCTGTACCTCCTTGAGCTAATTTTGATAAAAGCTTTTTTGTCTGATTAATTTGAGATAAACTATTTTCAACTATTGATTGGTAGCCTGAGAATTCTTGACCAAGAGTCATTGGAGTGGCATCCTGCAAATGAGTTCTTCCAATTTTTAAAGTATTATTAAACTCTTTTGATTTTTTATTAAGATTTAATTCTAATTTTTTTAAAGCAGGAATTAATTTTTGNTCAACTGCAATTAAACTTGAAATGTGAATAGCAGTTGGGATTACATCATTACTTGATTGTCCCATATTTACATCATCATTTGGATGTATAATATTTTTTTTATTTGANANAAAAGTATTTGCTATAGAAGCTAAAACCTCATTAACATTCATATTAGTTGAAGTCCCAGAACCTGTTTGGAAAATATCAACTGGAAATTGATTACTAGGTTTATCTTTCAATAATTTATCACATGCTTTAACGATTGCTTTACTTTTAACCTTATCTAATAATTCTAATCTAGAATTAACTATTGCTGCAGATCTTTTTATGATAATTACAGCATTTATAAAATCATAATTAAAACTTATACCACTTACAGGAAAATTATTTACTGCTCTTTGAGTTTGGGCACCATAAAAAGCATTTGAAGGAACTTTCATTTCACCCATTGAATCAGATGTTAATCTAAAATTATTTGATTTTTTATTTTTTGCCATAATACTAACTATTATAGTTGTTTCAAAAAAAGAAGTTTCAAAAAATTATTTTACTTCCCATGTTTCTTGACCNTTAATTAATGATTGCAAATCAGGATCTCCTTTTAACTTAATACTTTCTTTTATTTGATCCATCATCATATCCTCATAAGTTAACTTATCTTCCTTATAAAAAACACCAAATGGTACAGGGAGGTTATCATCGTATGTCATTTCACTAACTAAATTAGCAAGATTTTTATCATGTACATTATGAACTAATAAATCATCGATAGAGTGCTCTTTACCAATTTCAACAACTTTTAATCTAAACCCATCTAATACTAGACCTAAATTATCTTCTGGTCCAAAAATCATTGGCTTATCATGTTCTAACAAAATTCTAGTTAAGCCTCTTTGTTGCTTATCAGTTAAATTTTCAAATGCACCATCATTAAAAATATTACAATTTTGATAAATTTCTACAAAAGAAGTACCTTTATGGCTATTAGCTTCTGTTATAATTTGNCCCATATGTTTCAATTCTTTATCAATAGCTCTTGCAACAAAAGTNCCCTCAGANCCTAAGGCTAAAGCTGGAGGATTNAANGGATGNTCAAGCGAACCCATTGGNGTNGAAACAGTTTTCTTNCCAACCTCAGATGTTGGTGAATATTGACCTTTTGTTAAACCATAAATTCTGTTGTTAAATAATAAAATATTCATATCAATATTTCTTCTTAATACNTGGATAAAGTGATTACCACCAATACTCATAGCATCACCATCACCTGTAATTACCCATACGGATAAATCAGGATTTGATAATTTTGCTCCCGTTGCNACTGCAGGTGCTCTTCCATGAATAGAATGAAATCCATAACAGTTCATATAATAAGGAAACCTACTTGAACAACCNATACCAGAAACTATTAAAAATTGATGTTTTGGGATTCCAAGCTCAGGAAGTACTTTTTGTACAGTATTTAAAATTGTATAATCTCCACATCCAGGACACCATCTTATATCCTGATCAGAAACAAAATCTTTCTTTTTTAATTTTTGGACATCACTCATTTATTTTTCCTTAAGTATTGATTCTATAGTATTAAAAACAGTATTTGAGCTAAATGGCTTTCCTGCAACTTGATTAAATCCAATTGCATCAACCAAATACTTAGCTCTAACAATTGTTAAAAGTTGTCCCATATTTAGTTCAGGAATTAACACTTTTTTAAATTTTTTCAAAATATCACCCAAATTTTTAGGAAATGGATTAATATATCTTATGTGAACATGCGATACTGAGCTTCCAATATCTTGAGATTTTTTAACAGCTGATTTAACCGAACCATAAACACCTCCCCAGCTTAAAACAAGTAAATCGCCTTCTGACTTACCAAATACTTCAACATCAGGAATAAAATCTGCAACAGCATCTACTTTTTTTTGTCTTTGTAATGTCATAGCATGATGATTATCAGGATCATAACTGACATTTCCAGATAAGTCTTCTTTTTCCAAACCTCCTATTCGATGTTCCATACCTTCTACTCCTGGAATTGCCCAGCTTCTTGCTAAAGTTTTATCATCTCTCTTGTATGGTAAAAACTCATCTTTTTTAGATGTTACTAAGTTATTTTTGATTTTAGGTAATTTTTTTACTTCTGGAATAACCCAAGGTTCAGAACCATTTGCAATATATCCATCAGATAAAAGCATAACTGGTAGCATGTGCTCTACTGCTATTCTAGCAGCTTCAAAAGCTGTTTCAAAACAGTCCGATGGAGTACTAGCAGCTATAACAACACATGGACATTCACCATTTCTACCATACATTGCTTGAAACAAATCTGACTGTTCTGTTTTTGTAGGTAATCCAGTTGAAGGCCCCCCTCTTTGAATATTGATAATAACTAAAGGCAGCTCNGTTATTACAGCAAGACCTATAGCTTCACCTTTTAGTGCAATCCCTGGACCAGAACTTGCAGTTACAGCTAAATTACCAGCAAATGCAGAACCTAATACGCTTGTCATAGCTGAAATTTCATCTTCAGCTTGGAATGTTTTAATACCAAAATTTTTATAATTAGCTAAATATTTTAAAATATCACTTGCTGGAGTGATAGGATAACCTCCAAAGAATAATTCTAAATCAGATTTATGACTTGCTGCAACTAAGCCTAGTGATAAAGCATGATTACCCATTATATTTCTATATTTTCCTTTCTTAAACTTAGCTTTTTTTACTCTATATGAAGTTTTAATGACTTCAATTGTCTCTCCATAGTAATAGCCAGTTTTGAGAGCTTTTATATTTGATTCAGCGATTATAGGTTTTTTCTTAAACTTTTTATTTAAAAATTTAATTGTAGGATCTAAATCTCTTTCATATAACCAATAAACAAGACCTAAAGCAAACATATTAGTACTTCGCATTTTTTCTTTAGGTGTTAATTCAAAGTCTTCTAGAGCAGTTTTTACTAAATCAGTCATTGCTACAGGAATAGATCTATACTTACCTAAAAGTTTTTCATCTTCAGTTGGATTAGTTTCCCAATTTGCAAGTTTGAGATTTTTAGGAGTAAAATTATCAGTATTTATGATTAAAATACCATTTTCTTTTAATTCTTCTAAATGTACTTTTAATCCTGCTGGGTTCATAGCAACAAGCGCATCTAAATCATCCCCTGGTGTATATATTTCTCTATCACCAAATTGCATTTGAAAAGAACTNACNCCGTACAGAGTTCCCTGTGGTGCTCTAATTTCTGCTGGAAAATCTGGTAATGTAGATAAATCATTTCCAAAGATTGCTGAAGTATTACTAAATTGATTTCCAGTTAATTGCATACCATCTCCAGAATCTCCTGAAAATCTAATAGTAACTACATCTGTATTATTTGATACTTTATTTGCCAATATCGTTTTTTATATTAATTGTAATTATACTAATTTACTTTTATAATAATGATTCAACAAAAAGAAATTATTAATAGACTAAAAAATTATTTTATAAATTTTANGTATGAATAATAATAAAATAAAACTTACAAGATTTTCATCNGGAGCAGGTTGAGCTTGCAAATTATCTGCAAAAGATCTTACTCAAGTTTTGAGTAAATTAAATTTAAATACAAATTCGAATGATGCNTCTGGTTATGAAAATTTTGATGATTGNTCAATATATAAAATTGATGAAGAAAAATCTATTATCCAGAGTGTNGATTTTTTTACACCAATNGTTGATGATCCTTATACATTTGGTTTGATATCAGCAGCAAACTCTTTATCAGATATATATGCTATGGGAGGAAAACCATTATTTGCATTAAATATCGTTGCTTTTCCTTCTGATGATTTACCGCTTGATATATTATCTGAAATATTAAGAGGAGGAGTCGANAAATGTAAAGAAGCAAATATAAATATTCTTGGAGGTCATTCTATTAAGGACAAAACACCAAAATACGGNCTAGCNGTTACAGGGTTAATTAATAATAANTCAATAATAAANAATAATACACCTAAGGATGGTGATGTGATAATTTTAACCAAACCTCTTGGNNCAGGAATTCTCACAACAGCTATAAAAAAAGAATTANCCAATTCTNTAGATGAAAATAATGTAATAAATCTNATGAGCACACTTAANCATGACTTATCAAATTTAAATATTAATATTAATGCTTGCACTGATATTACTGGCTATGGATTACTTGGNCATTTAAANGAAATGACGAATAATAATAATTTAACTGCAAATATAAATTTTAGNAACATTCCTTTTTTAGAAAATGTACGANAATTTGCTAGNGATGGNGTTATTCCTGGAGGTTCAAAAAAGAATCATGAATTTTATAAAAGAAATATTCTTTTTGATAAATCATTAGAAAATTATGAAAAACTAATGATTGCTGATGCACAAACTTCTGGAGGTTTATTATTGTCTGTTTCTTCAGAAGANTCTAATAATCTAATACAATTACTAAATGAAAAATCTAAATATGAATCTGTAGCAATAGGCTTCTTTTCAAANAGAAAANGAAACAATATAATNATTAATAATGAATAAAATTTATTTAGATAATAATTCAACAACAAAATTAGATCCCCAAGTTTTAGATGCAATGATACCATATTTTAATGAAAAATATGGAAATGCATCTAGCANAACCCACCATTTTGGATGGGAAGCAGAAGCAGCAATTGAAATTGCTAGAAAAAATATTTCAAATTTAATTAAATGTAAAAGTAGTGAAGTTATTTTTACATCAGGTGCAACAGAATCAAATAATATTTCTCTTCANAATATNTTAGATTTAAACAAAAGCCACTTAATTACAATGTCTATTGANCATAAAGCNATACTTGATGTTTGCTCTTATTTAGAANGTAAAAATATTAATGTATCTTATTTAAAACCTAATAAAAATGGTTTGATTAATTTGAAAAAAATTAAAGAATCAATAACAAAAGAAACTGGATTAGTGAGCATTATGCATGCTAATAACGAGATAGGAGTTATTCAGCCTATAAAAGAAATAGGAGAAATATGTAAAAAAAATAATATTTTATTTCATGTTGATGCTGCTCAATCTTTTGGNAAAATTGATATAGATGTCAAAAAAATGAATNTTGACTTATTATCAATTTCTGGACACAAAATATATGGTCCAAAAGGTATAGGCGCATTATTTATTAATGAAAGTAAAAAAATTAGACCACTTTTTTTCGGTGGAAGTCAAGAAAAAAATATAAGGCCTGGGACCTTACCGGTTCCATTAATTGTAGGCCTTGGTGAAGCTAGTAAAATTGCTAGTGAAAAAATGACAAGTGATTTTAATTACATTTNAAAATTAAAAAATTTATTATTTAATAAAATAAAAAAAGANATTCCAGATGTTATAATAAATGGTGATTTTAANAANAGNATACCNGGNAATTTNAATTTAAGNTTTCCATGTATAGAAGGACAATCGATAGTTACATCTTTAAGTAAAGTAGCTGCTTCATCTGGCTCTGCATGTTCTTCATCAATCCCAAAGCCATCACATGTTCTGCTAGATATTGGTTTAAATAAACAACTTATTCAATCATCAATTCGAATTGGTATCGGTCGATTTAACACAGAGGATGAAATGTTGATAGCAGCTGAAAATATTATTAAAACCGTTAAAAATAAAATTCAACTTTAAAGGATAATGTTTGATTAAAGTAAATTTCTGGACTAATATCATCTAGGTCATTTAAATTATTATCGTAATCTATTAAATCAATAAAATTATTAAATATTTTACCATTAACTGCTTTACTTAAGCTATAAACGAAGTAAATTCTTGATGAATTATTGTAATCCCATTTTGTAACAAAATTTACCATTACCGAGTTATATAATGAGCTATATTTTATTTTATCATTATTGAAATTGATTAATGTTGAATTAAGCTCTGTTATGGGATTAGGATAAGTAAAGTCATTATCAATTTGTTGTATTTCAAATAAATTACTTTCATCATTCCAATTATCTTCATGAATAAAATATTCTCCATAAAGTTGAAAACTTAAATAATCATTAACATAAGCCGATAATTGTGTAGTATAATAAAGTTCTAAATTATCTGAATTAATAAATAAATAACTATATGTATCTCTCAAATTGTTTTGATAAAAATTATTCGAAGAGTTAATTCCACTTGGTAACTGTCTTATTTTTAAAAAATGATATGTCTCATAATAGTCTAATCTATCATATGTGAAATTAATATCAATCCAAGAAAGTGGTTTAAATTCAAAATCTATTAGAATACTTTTACCTTTATCATCTATATTATTTTTAAAATTATTAATATTAATTAAATATGAAAATAAATCAGATTTATAATTACTATAACTTAAACTAATTACAAAATCTTTAGGTGTTTTAATCGTTTTGTTTAAATCTAAGTTATAATAATCATCATAAAACTTATCAATATAATGATTCCCTTCTTTAGATAATCCTAAATCAAATGTCACCAAATCATTAAAAATAACGTTATAATTAATTGATATAATATCTGAAATAATATTATCTGAATAATTTGTTGCTCTATAGTGTTGAAAAATAAATTTTGATTTATTTAATGATTTATAATCATTTATTGATAAGCCAATACTACTTTCTTTTAAATTATTTCTAAATAAGTATCCAAGATCATCAATATTTAAGTTTTTATCATATTGATCATTTTTTAACCAAAAATCTAGAAATAAATCATTAAAATTAAATATAGAAAAAATATCAGATCTATAATCAATATTTAAATTAACACCTTTACCTTTTTTAGAGCTATCATCTGATCTAACTGATTGACCACTAAACACTAGTTTACTATCAATTAAATCGAAATTATAGTCTAAACCATAAACATTAGAATTGACATAATTATGATTAAAATCAGTACCCATAAAACCCAATTTAAAATTATTATTAAAAAATGTTTTATTTATTCTAAAAACTGATGAATAAATATCATTATTTACTAGATTTTTGTCCTGTGGTTCAGTTGAGGATAGTAGAATACCATAGCTATAACCATTTATTTTAGAAGTATATTTGAATGCAGAGTTTAATTCTGATTGAAATTGAATTAATTGATTATTAAAACTATATTTTATATAATCTCCTATACGTCTTGAATAAAAAATCTTAATCGGAGTTGTGAAAAAAAGAGAATTTTCTATAAAAAAATTTCTTTTTTCATCATAATATGTTTCATAGGCAGTATTATTTACCTCTGAAGCATCTTGATTGATTTGTCCAAAATCTGGCTTAAATGTTATATTTATTTCAGAAAATGAATTTGGATTGAAATTAAGATCCAAGCCAATATTATTATTTTTTTGTTTGATATTATAACTATCTAATTGGTTTTGACTAAAATCAAGGCCCTCAATATTTCCGTTATTATCAAAAATATAAGGATAAAATTGATCGTCATATTTATAGGAGTTATAGCCAAAATATGGCTTAACATTCAATGAGCTTGTTTGAGAAAAGTTAATATTTTTTAAATGACCATACTGGGAAACAATACCTGTTTTTTCTTCAGGAAGAACAACCCACGCCATATACTCATTATTTCTTTTTATATATCTAATTAAATTCAAACCCCATTCTGTATTTTTATTACTTGAATATCTAAAAATACTAATAGGTAATTTTATTTCTATAGACCAACTATTTTTGTTAATTGAAACAGATGAATCCCAGCTAGCATTCCAATTATCATCAATATATTCATCATCATATATAATATAATCTGCCTTAACATTAGAACTATTAACAGCAAACGCATAACTTGACTCATGATCATGATCAGAGTCAATCTCAATCAAAAAATAATCTGAATTCAAATCAAATGTATTAATAAAATCATCATACGCACCACTTTTAAATGTGATATTATCAATGTCATCAAACAACTCAACACCAATATAAATATTTTCATTATCTGATATAATTTTTACAAAAGTTTTTTGCGTTGGTTTTTTACCTATCCAATAATTCATCGACATAAAGTCTGACAACTCATTAGCATTATTCCATGACTCTTCATTTAACTTACCATCTATAAAAATTTCAGATTTACTTTTTTTCAAAAAATAATATTTATTTACCTTATACTCAGCAAAAGGCTCTGTCAAAACAAAGGAAAGACACAAAAATAGATAGATAGATTTGAAAATCATTTCCATAATTTAATATAAAGCAACTAAAAGGGATTATTTAATAATTAATTTTGTTTTTATTAATAAAAATATCTATATTATACATACCGACTAGTCGGTTTATTTTATAAAACTATGAAAATTTGTGTATTAATAAAACAAGTAGCTTCCGAAGACTCACCATTAACTCTTAATGATGATAAGTTATCGTTAAAAACAGATAATATTAATTTTGTTAGTAATGAGCCAGACAACTACGCTCTTGAAGAAGCTTTATTATTAAAAGAAAAAAATGATGCATCCGTTACAGTTTGCACTTTAGGTCCTGAGTCCTCAAGACAAGTTCTTAAAGATGCGCTTGCTAAAGGTGCTGATAATGGAATTTTTATATCAGATGAAGGCATCGATACATCTTCTCCATTAAATATCGCAAAAACTATTTCTGCTGCAATCAAAGATAATAATTATGATCTCGTTTTAAGTGGTCTTCAATCAAATGATATAGGATTTTCTCAGGTGGGGTTACTTGTTGCAGAATATCTAAACACATCGCATGCATCATTAGTAATGGGTACTGAAATTATCAATGAAAAGTCAGATGTAAAAGTTAAATTAGAGCTTGAAAATGGTTGGTTTCAATGGTCCGAATTAAGTTTACCTGCAAGTCTAACAATACAGTCAGGTATAAATTCGCCCAGATATGCAACTTTAAAAGGTATAATGTCGGTTAAAAATAAAGAAGTAAAAGAAATTTCAAAAAACGATATTTCCATTTCAGAAGATAGCAACTACACAGTTATTGAAAAATTCACCCCAGTTAAATCAAAAGAAACAACTATTATTCAAGGAAGTGCTGATGAAATAACTGAACAACTTCTTGATGTTCTTAAAAATAAATTAAGGATAGTTTCTTAATGAAAATTTTATGCTTCATACAAACGCTTGATGGAAATGCAAATAATAATTCACTAGAGTCTCTTTGTGCTGCTCAAGAAATTTCTAAAAATAATGGTGCTGAGGTTCATGCTGTTGTCTTTGATAAATCTGTTGCTGATAAATTATCTGGGTATCAACTAAATAGCGTAATATATGTTAATAATGAAGAGCTAAATAATTACAATCCAGAGTACTATTTGAAAGCTCTTGAGATGTTAAATAATGATTTAAATCCTAATCTTTTGATTTTTGGCCATAGTTATGAAACAAGAGACTGGGTTCCAAGATTAAGCGCAAGACTCGATAAAGCATTTGTTTCAGATTGTACAAAGATTATTTTTGAACCAGAACTCTATTTTATAAGACCTATCTATCAAGCAAAACTTAATGAAAAAATAAAACTAAATGGTCAAGGAATTGTTTCTTTCCAAGCAGGATCTTACTCATCTGATAATATTTCATCGGGCTCTTGCAATGTAAATGAAGTGTCTTTTGATTTAAGTTTAAACTTAACAGTTAGACCTGGTAAAAGATTTAAAGATTCAGCTGATGGAGTTGATTTATCTAATGCTGAAGTTATCGTATCAATTGGTAGAGGCGTAGGTAAAGTTGAAAATATAGACATGGTTAAATCACTTGCTGAAAAATTAAATGCCCAAATTGGTGCCTCAAGACCAGTTGTTGACGCTGGTTGGCTAGACCATTCTTATCAAATTGGAAGCTCCGGGCAAACAGTATCTCCTAAATTATATTTTTCCGTAGGTATATCAGGTGCTATTCAACATTTAGTTGGCATGAAAGGTGCAAAAAGTATTATTGCAATTAACAAAGATCCAAATGCACCTATCTTTGAAATTTCAGATTATGCCGTATTAGGTGACATATTTGAAATACTTCCAAAATTGCTAGAAGAACTTTAAATTACACCCATGACTTTTAATTTTTTCGAACAAATAACTTTATTTGTGTTAATCTCGCTATCCGTAGGATCATTCACATATGAACTTTTTAAAAGATTTAAAATAGTTTATAGTGGTACTGGCCAATTTAGTTTTGATTCTCTTGGAATTAGGTTAAAGCGCGTATTGGTTGAATTTGTTTTGCAAAAAAAAGTTCTGTCTCAGCGTTTCTGGCCAGGACTAGCACATGCCTTAGTCTTCTGGGGCTTTATGTTTTTTGCTATTATTACACTAGATCATTTCTCTTTAGGATTCCATTTTCACCTTTTATCTGATAACTTTAAATATTATTATGGTATTTTATTTGGAGTTCCTTGGGCTATTTTTGTTTTAATAGGTATTTTATCACTTGCTTACAGGCGATTTGTAATAAAACCAAAGTATCTCGGTGATAAAATATCGTATACTTCAGGTATAGTAGCTTTATTTATATCTGTTTTGATGATTACATATGTAATTGATTTTGCCTATACAGGTCATCATAGCACAAGCCTGTCGATGAAAATAAACTGGTGGATTCATGCAATTTTAATTTTAGGTTTTTTAATATTAATACCAAGATCAAAACATCTTCATCTGGTTTTATCGCCCATCAATATTTTTTTCAAACCTATATTATCGCCTAGTCATAAACCAGTGCCTATTGATATGGAAGCAGACGAACAAGAATTAGAAGATTTACTTGGTTCGCTTGATAAGCTTTCAAAAAATCAAACACTAGATATATTTTCTTGCGTTGAATGCGGAAGATGCACAGAAGTATGTCCAGCACATCGTGGTGGTGGAACATTAGACCCTAAAAATCATTTTATTTTGAATTTAAAAGACCATCTTCTCTCAAATCAACTTGATGCTGTAAATAAAATAGATGTTGATGCAGGATGGGAATGCACAACGTGCCAAGCTTGTTCCGAGGTATGTCCTGTTGGTAATGAGGTAGAAAAATCAGATGAAATTAGAAACTTGCAAGTACTTGTTGAGGGAAATGTTCCTCAAGAATATCAAAAAATATTCAACAATCTACAAAACACTGGTAATCCTGATGGTGCAATGTCAAGTGATTTAACAAATGAACTTCCAGCCTTTGATGGAACCCAAGAATTTGTTTTATGGCTTGGTTGTTTTGCGAAATATAAAATGGATCCAAAGTTCACTTCATCTGTCTACAGCTTAATTAAAATTTTAGAAAGTGCAAAAGCAACCTATGGAATACTAAAAAAAGAACAATGTACTGGAGAGCCTGCCAATAGACTTGGAGACAAACTAACATACAATATGTTAATGCAGGCTAATCTTGAAGAATTAAAAGATGTTCAAAAAATAATTACTATGTGCCCTCATTGCAGCGTTAACCTTGGTATCGAATACGCAAAATATGCAAAAATTGATTATGAAGTTTATCATCATACACAAATAATTGAACAGTTTATTAACAATGGTGATATAAAAGTAAACAAAAACAATGCTGAAAAAGTGACCTTTCACGATCCTTGTAATCTTTCACGAATGATGGGAGAAGTTGAAGCACCAAGAACGGCTGTAAAATCTTGTTGCAGTAATTTTTCAGAGTTAGAAGAAAATGGGAAAAACACACTATGCTGCGGTGCAGGTGGTGGCTTGTGGTGGAAAAAAGAGACAGGTGGAAAAACCCATTTACCACGTGCTCAACAAGTGGTTGATTCTGGAGTAGATACCGTTATTACTGGATGTAATTTCTGTTATGGTATGATGAATCAAGGTCTTGGGCCTCTACTTCCAGATGATAAAGCACCTATTAAAGTAAAGGATGTAGCAGATATAGTAGCTGAAAATCTTCAATAAATGATAGATTTTTTCAACAATATACCAAAGTCTGTATTAAATAATACTATGTTTATCCTCGGTATAACTATTATTGTCTTGGTCATTAATCGACAAATAACAAAATAAAAAGTGATATCAATCACATCTTTTATCAATTTTTAGCGACAGCAATACCCATATTAATTATTTATTTGGATAATATAAAAAATATATTTAGTTTCAAGCCTTAGCTGACTCATTCGATTTAGCTATTTAGTTAGTGTATTAAAAGTTTGTTTAATTATTGACTTTAATTAATTAAGGAGGAGAAAAATAATGAAACGATTATTAATAACAATAGCGGCGATGTCTTTCGTATTTTCGCAGGCACCAGATCCAAAAGGTAATTGGAAGTTATCTGGTCTTTCTGTTGATTACTTGCATATTGCAAGAGAGACAACTTCGTTTTATTTAACAGTTGATTATCCAGAACTTGCTGGAACTTCTTTTGCCTCATCTAGTGATTGTGGTGAAGATGATTCGCAAAGTATTTGTATACATCTTCAAGACATACCTGCAGGGGTAATGTTTAACAGGTTGACTAACGGTCCATTCACTAATACAGGTTTAGGTGGGATTGGTGTTAACTTGAATGTAAACATCTATGATAATGGATTTGGAACTGTTGCTCAAGGTAGTTTTTATCCAGATATCGAATTATCTGAAAGTCAGGCATGTGTAACTGATCTTCAGATTTTTGCTGTTGATGAAAACTTTACATGGGAAATGGGACCTCAATCAACTTTTAGTAATTCAAATGTTATAGGTATGGAAAATGGATTACTTTGTGAAGGTGATGATCCTGACACTCCAGCTATTGAATGTGTTGATAACACAGATGAAGCTTGGGGTTTTGGTCTTGTTACAGGTTTATTTGATGCAACACCTGCAACTCCAGTTCCAACTAAAATGCCACCTGTTCTTCCATATATTGCTTTAACAGATGGAACAGTTTTAGGTTATTCATGTGCTGCATGGTGTGCTGGTCCAAGTGGAACTGGTGCTGATGGTGCAGCAACTCTTGCTTTTGGCGGAGATCTTAACTTATGTGTTTCTACTTGTTCAGGTTGGGATTATGCAACTGCTGCTCAATATGGTTTTACTGATGATGGTGATTCTACTAATGATCATGCTCCAGGATATTTATCTGGTGGTACTGGTACTAGTTCAAAATTTAACGTAAACGCTGGTAATTCTGCTATGTGTGAAGGTGGATGGAGCGCTGGTTGTAACCCAGATGTTGATTTCAAACTAGTTTGGAATGCTTTAGATAGTTATGAAACTGGTCTTGGTTTTGGTGATGATCCAGATGTAGATGAAGATGGTGACGGTACTGATTTTGATAGAATCTTTGGTGTACCTTACATATCTGCAACTACATTGAATACTTCTAACCCACTTTGTGATATAACAGGTGGTACTGCTAATGGTGATGCATTTAACTATGCTTTAGCTGGTGATATTGTATCAACATTAGGTGATGCTGGATGTGATGAAGATTACGATATATCAGATTCTTCAACTTATTGTTGCTCTAGTGGTGATCATCCTTTCTATTTACAAACTGGTCTTAGTGCATCATCTCTTTCTGCTCAATATGCTTGTGGTGAAGCTACAGTTGCTGGTTTTATTACAGGTAACTGTTTAGATAGCGTAAGAGATGCTGTTGAAGCTGGTTGTGATGGTGCTGGTGGTGTATTTAATACAGTATTTGGTGGATGTGTTGCACAAGCTACAGGA
>NZPQ01000044.1 GCA_002693365.1 Fidelibacterota bacterium | reverse complement strand
TTTCAAATATATAAATGATGAAAATTTAAAGATTTATATTAATTCCATAACAAGAACTAATACAAACAAATCATTAGATATTTCATTTCCAAATGATTGGGAATACCAAATATATAAAAGTGGCATAACAGATGATAATTTTATTTGGAAAAATATTAAAAATATTACTGTTCCTACACTAATAGTAAGAGCTAAAGACTCAAATACATTTTTCGAATCAGCTGAAAAAGAAATAAGTAAAAAGAATAATCAAAATATTGAATTTATATCATTAGAAAATTGCTCACATTTATTTCCATTAGAAATTCCTGAAAAAATATCTAAAATAATTTCAGATTATATAAATTAATTGCAATTAAATTTTCACATATTTGACAATTAAACAGCCAACAATTCCTGAATATATGATTTATATTTTTTTATAAAAAAAAGGGACTAAAAGTCCCTTTTTAATTCAAAGTTTAACATTACTAATTAAACTGGTATTTATTAAAATCAATTTGAACACTCAAAATTGAATTAATAACTAATATAACATCCTGTATATTGATAATATCATCATTATTTATATCTCCATCAGTGAGCATACAAGTGCTTACATCAGAAGTAACATTTAAAATAATATTTACAAGGCTAACCAAGTCCAATACATCTACAGTCATATCATCGTTTAAATCACCTAACATATTTAAACAATCATCACATTCATCAGCCAATCCATCATTATCAGTATCTACTGTTCCAGTACAAGATGAACATAATGATATCCAAGTTGCATCAGAACCTTGGCAATAATTATCTTCAATATTACTAAATTCGTAATATGTACCACCAAAATCCTCACAACAATACTGTTGATATGATTCTCCCTCCGCACTATAATCATCAATTAATTCGCCATCTATTCTACATTCACCACAACCTTCTAACATTGAATTTATTCTCGAAGAAATTGACCAACTACCCGCTGTATTCATCTGATCATGTACACGCATTTTATGATCAATCCATACAGTTGCTGGTACATAATTATTTGGAGTAAGCATTGAATAGATTGAGCTTCCTGTATCATGAACAATTTGTGAATAGCCTCCATCAGGAGCATTTCCCCATTGTGTACACGAATAAGGTTGATTTAAATCAGACAAAGCACCTAAAAACTTAACATATTCATTATCTTCAAAATTCTGATGCACTTCGCCCGCCGGGCCTTGAAGTGACTGATAACATGTTGGTCACCAAGTTGCAGACATATCAATGAAAATAACATTGTAATGACCACCATTTAGATCACCATTCCAATCTGCTAATTTCCAATCATCTCCCACTTCATAGCCATTGCCAGGATAGCAGGTTTGTTTAGTTAAATTTTGATCAGATATAGATATTAAATCACCAACACTATAACTAAAAGATAATGTGAAAAATAAAATAGTATATAAAATTTTATTCATATTTAACTCTCTTTACTATCTTTTTTAGAGCAACATGATTTAGTAGAACATGACTTAGATTCTTTAGAATCACAAGATTTTAATTCTTTATTACAACTCATTTTAGAGCATGATGAAGCTGAACAATCACCACCTGAAGTATTAATTGTTGAACAAGAACTAAAAAAAGTCCCAATACTAAAAATAAAAATTAACGATAATATATTTTTTCTCATCACAACTCCTTATTTTTTACTGCAAGATTTTCCTTCAACAACACTGGTTTTACAACAACCTGACTGTTTGTCACCACAACTATCCATACAGCAAACAGCACTCATTACACCCCAAGTAAAAACTGCAACAAAGATAACTTTTAAAGCTAACTCTATTCCTTCTTTCCAACAATTCCAATTATCACACTTCATTTTCTCTCCTTTTAATTTAAGATAAAATAATATTTATAAGACTTACTATATCTGTTACATTAATTACACCATCTCCATTTACATCCCCTGCACAAAAACCTTCACCTTCTAAGGTTGAGGTACCAATAATATGATTTACAGTTGAAATAACATCTAAAACATTTATTGTACCATCCCCACTTACATCACCAGCCGTACATTGAGGTGATTCTGATTCTACTAAATAATAGGCATTAGCTGAACCCCAATAGTTATTATTTGGATAATGTACGTAAAGAGTATATTTAGCAAAGTAAACATCATTGCTGAAAACTTCATTGATATCATCAAAACTAGTGTCTAGATTAAAAGACATTGGAGCAATTAGCATTTGACAATTTTCATATTCATAATACCCATCTCCATCAGTATCTCCATCAGGATCTAAACATCTTTGCAAGGTATATTGTAAAACATCAACAGGTGGACTAAAAGCGCTCCAATCAATATTATAACCGCCATTAACTTGTGTGATTACGAATTCACTATCTGTTGGCATATCATTATACATACATAATCCATTATCTACAGTTGCATTTTCATTATAATAATTTTCACAAGGCTCTGAATCTGAACAAGACAAACATTCTGGAAAATAAAGTATATCTATATCTTCATCACATCTAATAGCATTTGGATCCATACATCCTTCAACACCGCTTTCTANAACCGTAACTGTTCCAACCATTCCCATCGCTGCATGTTGACCGACACTACAAATATAATCATAAGTACCAGGTAAAGTAAATGTATNTGAACCTATATTACAAGGTGAACTACAAGCTGAAAAAGAAATNGACTCAGGNCCTGAAGTAACAACAACATCATGATACCCTCCTTCATTATACCATTCCACAGTATCTCCAACTTGAATTTCAATATTTTCTGGATTGTAATACATATTACCAGCATTAACCGTANAGGTTGTTGCTTGAACTAGAAACAATAAATTTAATATAAAAACTATTTTACTCAACACTAATTACTCCTCAATTAATTCTAACATNTCNTCTATTTTTAATTTTATTTCTGCTTCACTCATATAACCAGAAACTGAATCATAAACTTTNAATTCATGATCNATAAAAACTCTTTTTGGTATCTGTGTAGAAGTAAAAAACTTACTTTCTAAACCACTTAAATTACCTAAAGTTAGAGAATTACCACCATTTATCAAAATAGGTAATTTATTATTGCCATGATTTCCCCAAGATTCACAAGAATGTGGTTGACCAATATCCATTAAAACTGATATNGCAACAAAATTAGGATTATCAAGATAATNTTTTATTAATTCATCTGCCTCCGGCAAATGTGTATAACACGTTGCTCACCATGTACTTGTCAGNTCTAACCAAATAACTTTTCCATAAAAATCGCTTAGTTTAATACTTTCATTACANTTNGATGGAAAACAAAAATCTAACGATTCTTCTACATCAGCACAATTTAATTGATCNCCAGTTTGATATGGATAACTTATTTGATTAGTATTGCATAAGTACTCAGTATNAGAAGGAATGGTTTCACATATATCATATACACACAAAGAATTATCAGCGANAGCATTATCAGTTAACTCAGTATGGAAATTAATTGCTGTTTGGTCAACACATAAACCATCTAAACATTCATTACTTCCAAAACATTGACCACATAAATCTTTGTCATGTCCAGACTGAAACCCAGTATTTTCACCAACACAACGCCCACAATCNTCAATAAAAGCAGAACCTAAATGAATACCACTACAATCTGATTCTGCTTCATTTGGTAAATCACATGACGAAAAAATCAAAAAACTAATAAAAAACAAACAAATCTTCACAAATCTAATTCAATATACTATTAATTACTAATATAACATCCTGNATATTTACATTTGAATCACTATTGAAATCAGCATCCACAAATTCACAATCAGTTGGATTTTGATTAACAACTAAAATTATATTTACAAGATTAACAATATCCAGTACATCAACTATTAAGTCATCATTTAAATCTCCTGATATATTGCTGCACTCATCACAAACGTCTCCNATATTATCATTATCAGAATCTAATTGATTTGGATTATAATCACTTGGACAATTATCATCTCCTACTAGTATACCATCTAAATCTACATCAGGGTTATCTTCACAAAGAGGTCCACATTCATCAACAAGTTGTTGAATGAAAGTACNAACACTTCCTCCACTCCAACCATTTAAATATGAACTACTTCCATCACATGAATTTGTATTAGAATTACTTGTTAATGTCCAAGGTTTGCCACGTAAGGTCATTGTATGATCTATAATTGCAAAAGTTGGAAATGCGTTATAAGAATCATGCAATAAATCAAACAAGCTTACATCACTTGCATTTTGATCAACTACAAGAGGAATTCCAGGAACTCCAAGATTTTGCCAACCTAAAGAAGAAAGATTAGAAGTACCACTATCATTTGTNCCAGCATCTTGAAAAGACGTTATAAACTTTACATTGTANTCAGAAAANTGCTGTTCAAGCTCATCAACTGATGGAGCCAAAGAAATACAAGTTCCTCACCAACTAGCACTCATTTCNATAAAAATTATGGAATAACTACCNCCATTTAAATCACCATTAAAATCAGAAAGATATAAATTATCACCTNCACTGTAATCTTCAAANCCTGCACCAACAACTAAGGGACTATTTTGATGNTCTAAACTAATTTGATCACCAGTGCAATAAGTTTGAGTGAAAGTAAGACTAAAAAGTGTAAAAAATATGCCAATACCTANNTTTTTCATAATAACTCCATCATTTAATAATAATNNCTAACAGTTNAATATAATAAAATAAGAGTNANAATAAAGTATCAAAATGTAACCTAAAAACTANTCCTTAGGGTTANTTTTAATCCATNATCAAAATCNGGTTGNTGTATNCACGAACCATTTGCACATANCAANCCTCCTTTTTGAGATCCNAAAAATAAAGATANNTGTGCATTTTCTAAATTTATAGTATAATCCAAAGCATAAGCATCATCTCCATCTAAATCGGCATCAACAAAAAATGTTAAAGACCAATTTCCAAAATGATTGTACGAAGGGCTCAGATAAACATAATCATATTTTTTATCAACAGCCTTATCAAACTTTTCTTGTAATTCAAGATAAGTGGTCAATGAATTACCCTGTGGAAATTTATAAACAAATTGCATTGGAATAGTTTTAGCTTCAATGGTTTTTTCAAACGTTGTTTCATAATAATAATCATAACCTACTCTATAATAGAAAATATCGTTTTTAGACCAATTACTAAATTCAATAAAATACTGCTTGTAAGGATATATACTTTCTAACTCTACTAAATTATTATAAATATTAATATTAAATAAATTCTCATCTTCATGCCCGTTTCTATGATGCAAAGCAAAAGCATATGAGAGATTAAATGATAAATTATTTCTAAAAATTTTATTTAAATTTAATTGATGACCATATTCATTGCTAAAGTCGATGGTATGCAAGTTTCTTCCAATTAAAACTGAGGAAGGCTCTTTAAAAACAACTGGAGGATTTGAGAAAACATTATATAACAAAGTAGTATTATAATCTTTAAATTCATAAATCAAATCATAACCTAGTACATTCGCATATAGAGATATATAATTTTTATAACCATCAGTTCTATCTGATAAAAGCTTATCATAAAAAACTAAGGATTTTTCAAGATATAAATCAAATGGACCAAACATCAAATTTAATCCGAAATTATGTTCTAAGTTCTTCATTTCAAAATCAGGATTTTCATTTAAAATATAATCACTCAAAACATCTAGATGATCCCCTAAGTCATTAGAAAGATTCATTAAACTTATCATATCTGCAGAATCATAAGATTGATCATAAACCATCGTTAAATAGTATAATTCAAAGTTGTCATGAAAATATTTTGAACCTATTAAACCAACGTTATTTTGAACAGAAATTGATGGGTTGATTTCAGCAGGATTAGTTCTAGATTTAACGTTATTATAGCCCACTGTTGAAAATATATCAAAATTATTATTAAGACTATAGTTTATATCAAATCCATAAATACTATTGTCATAATCAATATCTTGATTTTGGAATGTATGCATTGATAAACCCATACCTTGTAGTAAATATAAATTTCCTAGAGTTAGCTCATATTTATTACTTGAATATTGAGCATACATTGTATTTAATATATTCTTAATATCACTACTTGGACCTAATAACGGCGGAACACTATATTCTAATTGAGTATAAAGATATAAACCATTATCAAAAAAAGTATTTATATCTATTAAATTTTCAAAAAAATCTCTACTTTCACCTTTTCCATTTCCAATTTTTAATTCATATGAAATAATTGACTCAGTTTGAGATAAAAGAATGGAAAAAGAACAAATTAAAACAATATTTCTAAAAAAATACAACGTTATTTATTTTGAGGATTTACTGTATTTAAAATATTAATTATACTTGAATCAACCAATGTTGTATCAGAAGAAATTCTTGAATATAACATAGAAACAATTTCTTGCTCTAACTTTATCTCATCACCAGGATTATATCCAGAACGACGACTAAGAATTTCACCTTTATCATTAACAACAAGTAAATAAGGACACACCTTAGCTCCAATTTTTCTAAAATAAAGTGATTTAGGATCTAATAGTACAGGAAATGAATAATTTTGAGAGTTCACAAAAGGTTTTACTTTATTTAAAGTTCTAGCATTATCTGTATTAATACTTAAAACTTTAAAACCATATTTTGAATATTTAGTATTATAATCACTTAAATATATCATTTCTTTTTTACAAGGCTCACAAGCTAAAAACCAAAAATTAATTACACTAAAATCACCATTGATGGCTTGAAGTAAATCAACTTTTTTCTTATCCATACTTTTTAAAAAACCATTCGGTAAAGTATCTGCATATAGATTAAAAGCTAATATTATTACTAAAAATTTAAACATTTATTAATAATTTGCTATTGAATTGGTTATTTCTGATGATAAACTTTTATAGTAGAAAAAATCAATATAAGCATGGTCATATTCCAAAAACTCTTTTTTACTAACTATGAAAGAATAATTATTTTTTAAAGAATTTTTTTGGAAGTTAAATTGAATGGATGATTTTCCTGGTGTTATAGAAATTAGTGGCGAAAAACTATCAAAAAAATCAACTTCAATTCCTTGACTCGCAATAGAATTAAAGCTATCATTTTTTTTACTCCATGAATCAACAATCAATTTACTTACATTGTTATCAGAACTTACTAAAAATATCACTGGAATAATTTGATAATTCATTGAGGATAAATAGTTTATCAAATCTTTATCTAAATTATAATCGTTCTTATTTAATTTATATATAAATGTTCCATTTGAGTTATCTTTTACATCAAATGGAATTTCATTGAACATATCTAAAAAGGTATCACTGATAGAAAATTCAACAGGAATAGTTACATTAACATTTTCATTTAAATTTTCACTTAATATATCTGATATGTTTACAGTATAAAGACTACCTTTTATATTATCTAAAATTTCTAGAAGATTTACTGTATTTTTTTCAATACTATTATAATTTTCAATATCATTCAATAATTTATTTTGAGAATTTAAGTTACTATGAAAAAACTTAATATTTTTTTGAGAAAACAATTTTTCTCTTTTATTATTTTTAATATTAATTTTATCTGAATAATCACAATTATTTAAACCGTTACATATACCGCAGTCATCTAGTTTTGCATTTCCCCAACAAATACCATTACAGTCAAGTCCTTGATTTAATGGAAAAGATGTTTTGCCACCAACACAAACAGAGCATTCATTCAAAAATGCATTTCCACCCCAATCTCCATTACAATCTTGTACGCAATCATTTGAAATATCAAAATCACATATACCACAATTATCAAGCAATGCACTACCATTAGGATTTCCCATACAATCTGAGCAAGAAGAATTATCTCCACCACAAACACCACAAGCATCAAGCATTATAGATCCAAAACATTCACCACTACAATCAAAACCTAAGTCAATATTATTATTAGTATTTCCTCCAACACAAACATTACATTCATTTACAAAAGCTGTACCATTGCAATCTCCATTACAATCTAAATAAGCTTCTCCACCACATACACCAAGACAATCCATTCCAGAACTTTCATCCATTTGATCTGAAATACAAATATCGCATGAATTTAGATATGCATCTCCACCCCAAACACCTAAACAATCTTTTTTGCAATCATTACTACTATCATAATCACATGAGCCACAATTATCTAATTTAGCACTTCCCCAGCAAGTACCTTTACAATCTAAAGTTGCATTTCCATTGCATATACCTTCACAATCTAATTTAGCTAGCCCATTGCAATCTCCATTACAATCAACTTTTGCATCACCATTACATTTACCCATGCAATCATAATAAGGACAAAATAGAGGTATTATACTTTCATCAATACATACATTTAAAGCTTTTTCAATGCATTCAACATCACTAGTTTTACAATAATAAGATCTGTAAGCTTTTTTCTCCCATGTATTTACATCATAAGCATCAAATGAAATAATAATATTATCATATGATGATAAAAACCTTCCATTAATTAAAATACCATTATTTAAATCAGAGTTTTCATCATACATTGAAGGAATAATCTTAGGTGCATACAAAATATTTAAATAATCTAAATTGGAGTATCTTTCAACTATATAACCAGGTAGTGTCTCAGAAAAAGAATCTAACTTATAATCCCTAGAAGTATTATCAAACTCCATTAAATATAAATTCTCATATGAGAGTAGAGAACTCATGGAAAGAAAAACAGGTAATAAAAATTTAATCATATAAATATTTAATAACTCAAATTAAACTATAAATTATTTTAATAATATAACTTTATTATTAGCAATTATTTCATTATCTAGAGAAATTTGAATAAAATAAATACCACTTGATTGATCAGATGCTATCCAGTTAAGCTTATTAAAACCAGACATTTGACCATCATGCAATACAGAAATTTCTTGACCAGCCAAGTTATATACTTTTGCAACAACATATTTTGAACCATCTAAATCTAAATCAAAATTTACAACTGGATTAAATGGATTTGGATATGCAGCACTTAGTCTGTAATTATCTGGATTTTCTTCATTATGAAACTGAATTGGACTAAATCCATTTCCTAAACTCATATCTGGAATAAATGTAATCTCTTCTTTCAAATTTAAATATTTACCTGAAATATTATCATAAATTTTAAAAGATAAATTAGCGCCCTCTTCATTTCCATAAACCATTAGAGGGAATACAATATTTCCATCTAATGGAAAATACATTCCATCAGCATATCCAACACATTTTGTGCCATTGTAAGCAACTAAAGTATAATCAAAACTGTCTACTCTATCATTATTTATATATAAAGAAGATGTTATTGTTGCATTAAACTCGTAATCATGAATATTTAAATCAAAATCATTTTCATTTATATTATTGACTAAGGTTGACACCCTAGATAATTGTCCATCACTATAAACAAAATCAGTATCATTATTTAATTTAATAATATAACCAAGTAAAGGATTCATATTAGTTAATGTACCAAACCAACCAAATCCAGCATAATAATCAGCATAAGCAGATTGACTTTTTATAAATTGTGCATTACCAGCAGGAATATTAGATAAAGCAGTACTTACATCTAATGAAAACTGTGGAGTATATCCTATCCAATTAAATCCTGAACCTAGAGAAAGCAATGTATTATTTACATCAACAGGTGTTCCACTGAATGTCATCGTATCATCCTGAATCATATTTAGTTTGTACATAGAAACATTATTTACATCTGATAATGTACCAAACCAACCAAATCCGGCGTAATAATCCGCATAAGCTGATTGATTTTTAATAAACTGAGCACTACCCTCAATTGATGAAAAAACATTATTTAGAGCCATATCATCATTTAATACATTTAAAGATATCCAGTTCCAACCACTTGGAATATCCAACGTAACATCAACTCCAGTACTTACATTTAAAAATACAGGATTAACAACAGAGCCCATAATCATATCACTAATAAATTCACCTGATTCAGATATATCATATAATTGATCTGACTCATAATCATAAAACTTAAAATTGATAAATTCCCCTGATGACTCATTACTATAGATTAAAGTGAGAAATTGATATGTTCCTGCAAAAGGTCCAAAAGGAACTTCTGAAGGAAAACCTATTCCTCTTAATTCACCATTAACAAATGCTCCCAAAAGATCATTAGGACTACCAGCATTCAAACCATCTAGATAAACAGCAGCAGTTACAGAGCCACTATTTTGATAAAGACCTATATCATCGAAAAAACCATCACCATCTGAATCCCAATCAGGACAATTATCACAATCTAAAGGACAATCTGATTCTTCACACACAAAAGAGCCATCCCAACATTCAATATTTTGTCCAGGGCCATTACATAATCCACAATCATCAAGTTGACCAATACACTCATCTACATCGTCACATATACCATCCTGATCTAAATCGATACCTGACCCTCCACAAACTCCGCAATCATCTAAAACATTACCAGCACAATCACATGCTCCATCAGAAATTCCATCGCCTCCACAAACTCCACATTCATCTAAAATATTTCCATCACAATCACACGCACCTTCAGGAATCTCACATAAGTAGATTTCAGATATTACTGTAAAAAGACCATTAAACGTTCCATTACCAGCAGAAATTTCATATTCTAACGAAAATTCTTCCTGAGCAGACTCGTCCCATACTTTTAAAACCATATCGTTTCCAGGTACACTTCCAGGTAAAACAGGACCACCAAACAAGGATAAATCAACCGATGAAATTGCAGCTATTTCTAGTTGTGAGCCTAGCCAAATACCTTCTCCAACAAGAACTTCACCAGTATTCCCTTCAGAATCAATTAAACCATTCATATCAAATAAACCGATTTGGTCATTAATATCTAAATTAGATATTGATTCTTGAAAAATGAATAGTGTTGATTCACCGGTTTCTTGAATTTCCAATGGAAAATATGGTACGTAAGGGCATTCAGTTAAATCACAAACGGCTGAACCATCCCAGCAAACATATTCTCCAGGTCCATTACATAAACCACAATTATCATACTCGCCAACACAATCATCTTCGTTATCACATATACCATCAAAATCAGCATCTATATTTCCATCACAGTCACATTCACCTTCTTGAATATATACACAAGTACCATCATCTTCTTGCGCTAAAGAATCATAATTACATGCAGTTGAATCAGTACAACCCAAAGCTCCAACATTTACTTGGACCCCATCGAAAACTGCAATGACATTTCCAGAAGGACTAGAGATACTTATACTATCTGATATGCCAGTTAAAACAGGACTATAATCACACTGGTATGCTAAATTAACTAAAACACCATTACTACCTGCAGGGATGATTCCCCCTACACCTGAAACTGTTTGATTAATAATACTAATAGTATAACCATATTCTTCCGCAAACCCGCCTGAAGACTCACCAAAAACAATTAAAGAATTATCTAATGTAAATTCAAAATCAGATAAATCAACTGGTGTATTAACTATTATTTCCATAGATGTACCTATAACATTTCCAAAAGAAAGAACGACAGTACAACTTGAATTATCTCCTTGACAGACACCACAGTCATCAACAACAGCATCACCATTTGGGACTCCAGCACAATCAGCACATGAAGAATTATCCCCACCACAAACACCACAATCATCTTCAACAGCTAAACCTCCGCATTCTCCTGCACAATCTAAAATATTTCCATCACAGTCACATTCTCCAAAATTAATATCACTACAGCCACACTCATAAACTGCTCCAGGTCCATTACAGACACCACATTCATCAAAAACATTTCCATCACAATCGCAAGCACCATCAGGTATTTCACACAAATAAACTTCACTAATTACAGAAAATAGTCCATTAAAAGTTCCAGATCCATTCAAGACATCATAATCAACAGTATACTCAATTGACTCGTTCGCTTTCCAAACTTTAAGAACCATTGAATTTCCAGAATTTGTTCCTGGTAAAATAGGTCCTCCAAATTCTGATAAATCAATTGAGGATATAGCAACAATTGATAATTGATCTTCAGACCAAATACCTGAACCAACTAAAACTTCTCCGTTATTACCATCAGAGTCAACAACACCATTTAAATCATAAAGACCAAGATGATCTCCTTCTTCTAAGCTTGAAATAGTGTCTTGGAAAATAAATAATGTTGATTCACCAGTTTCTTCTATCTGCACATCAAAATATTGAGGACAATTTGTAAGTCCACATATATCAGTTCCATCCCAACACTGCTGTGTGCCAGGTCCATTACATAATCCACAATCATCATATTCACCAACACACTCGTCTACATCATCACATATACCATCCTGATCAGCATCAACACCTGAACCTCCACATACACCACACTCATCTAATATATTTCCATCACAGTCACATGTACCTTCTAATAAATCAGAACAACCACACTCATAAATTGCACCAGGACCATTACAAACTCCACATTCATCATACTGCCCTACACAATCATCTACATCATCACAAACACCATCTCCATCTGCATCAACACCATTTCCTCCACATACACCACATTCATCAATAATATTTCCATCGCAATCGCATGTTCCTTCAGGTATATCTGAACAACCACACTCATAAATAGATCCAGGACCACCACATACTCCACATTCATCAAAAGTGTTACCATTACAATCACAATCACCATCAGGGATATCACATAAATAAACTTCACTTACAGCCGTAAATAAACCATTAAATTCTCCTGAGCCTACAGCAATATCAAATGTAACATTATATTCTACTTCTTCAGAACTATCCCATACTTTAATTGACATGGGTTGTCCTGATACAGCTCCAGGTAAAATTGGACCACCAAATTGAGATAAATCAACTGATGTTATTGCAGTAATCTCTAATTGTTCACCTTGCCAAAAACCTGCACCAACTAAAACTTCTCCTGTATTACCTTCTGAATCGAGAACTCCATTAAGATCAAATATACCAACTTGATCATCAATATCTAAATTTGTAATTGTATCTTGAAAAATAATTAATGTTGACTCACCAGTTTCATTAATTTCAACTACAAAATGAGGTTCAATAGGACAATCATTTAAATCACATACTTCAGAATCATCCCAACAAAATAATGAATCTTCACAACCACAATTATATATGGACCCAGGTCCATTACATACACCGCATTCATCAAATTCACCTACACAATCATCTAAATCATCACACACACCATCTTGATCAAAGTCAACACCATCTCCACCACAAATACCGCATTCATCTAAAACATTTCCATTGCAATCACAAAAGCCATCAGCTAAATCAGAACAACCACATTCATAAATTGATCCAGGACCACCACAAACACCACATTCGTCTAAAGTATTTCCATCACAATCACAAGCGCCATCTGGTATTTCACATAAATAAATTTCGCTTATGACAGTAAATAGTCCATTGAATGAGCTATTTCCACTTGTAGTATCAAAAGTTACATCATAAACAGTATTCTCAGATGTATCATAAACTTTTAATGACATTGTATTTCCAGAGACTGCACCAGGTAAAATAGGACCACCAAACTGCGATAAGTCAACAGATGTAATAGCAGCAATCTCTAACTGTTGTCCATTCCATATACCAGTTCCTACTAATATTTCACCTGTATTTCCATTACTATCCAATACTCCATTTGAATCGAAAACACCCAATTCATCTCCAATTTCTAATGAAGAGATTGTATCTTGGAAGATAAACAATGTCGACTCTCCTGTAGTTTCTATATCAAGATTAAAAAATAATTCTAAACAAGTTGAACCATCACCATTACATACACCACACTCATCTAAGGTTGAAGAGCCATCACAAACGCCACTACAATCTACAGTAGCCGAACCATCACATACTCCCAAACAATCAAATATTCCACTATCACAATCTGGAGGCTGATTATATGAAACATCAAATCCATTTCCTGAAGTATCTGAAAAAACAATTCCGGATAGTCCATATGGTTCACCATTTAAAGATAAAGAAGTTAAAGTTCCACATCCTGCAGAAATAGTTGCCCCAGTAAAAGAAAAACCCAATACAGTAGAACCACCTGCTGAAACAGTAAATCCAGCAGAAGCAGCATCTCCACCTGAAGCACCACTTACAGTTGTACCATCAACTTCAAACTGAAAACCAGCAATATCTGTATTTACATTATACCAAACATCTCCACCATCTAAAGAGATTGTATTTTCCGGTAAAGAACAAGGATCAGCAAATAAGAAATTAGATGTTAATAAAAAAGTAATTAAGAAAAAAAGTTTCTTTTGGAAAATAATCATAAATGCTCCTAAAGTAATAATAAACTAATCATAAAATAAATCCGCGGTATAATATACGATAAACTATAATTAAAGTTATACCTAAAATGAATTTAAGTTCTAAAATAAATTTTATCCACTTTTTACTCGTAACAATATGTAACTTTCTGGATTACAAGTGACTTGTAATTAACTTTAATGCTTTTTGAAGATTTATTTTTGATAATGATGAAATTTTTAAAACTTTTTTTCCAGATATTTTAATTTCCTTATCGCAATCGATAGCATCTAACTTGGTTAATAGTATAATTGATGGTTTTTTTAATAATTCTTTATCAAATAACTTTAGTTCTTTATTTAATAAATTATATTCCTTTATAATATCTTCAGAATTTAGATCAATCATAAAAACTAATATTTTTGTTCTTTCGATATGTTTAAGAAATTGTATACCTAATCCTTTACCATCTGAAGCTCCTTCAATTAAGCCTGGAATATCTGCCATAACAAATGATTTATATTCATCATACTTAACTATTCCTAAATTAGGAATTAAAGTTGTAAATGGATAATCAGCTATTTTGGGTTGAGCATTTGAAACAGATGAAATAAATGTAGATTTTCCAGCATTAGGAAATCCAACAAGGCCAACATC
>NZPQ01000043.1 GCA_002693365.1 Fidelibacterota bacterium | reverse complement strand
AGTTAAATCAAGATGAGGTTAAGTATAAGTATTTAGGAAGAAAAGGATTAGTATCTAATTTATACTCAACATTATCATCAATTGATAACAAGGAAAAGCCTAAAGCAGGAAAAATAATTAATGAGCTAAAATTAGATATCTCCAAAAAGTTAAATATTTTGTTTTCAGAAAATAATGCTTCTCAAAATCAAGCTACTAAACTAGATTATTCCTTACCAGGTTTGAGGTTAAACAATGGAAGTATTCACCCTTTAACTTTAATTATTAATGAAATAAAAGATATTTTTAGTAAAATCGGTTTTTCAAATGTCTATGGTTCAGAAATTGATACTGATTATTATAATTTTGAAGCTTTAAATATTCCAAAACACCATCCAGCAAGAGATATGCAAGATACATTTTACGTAGAAAAAGATATCTTACTTAGAACTCATACGTCAAGTAGTCAGGTTCATTTTATGGAAAATAATAATCCTCCAATTCGAGTATTGAGTCCAGGAAGAGTATATAGGAATGAGGATATAAGTGTAAGGAGTTATTGTCTTTTTCATCAAATAGAGGGTCTATATGTTGATAAAAATGTTACTTTTTCTGATCTTAAAGGTACGTTAGAGTATTTTGCTAAAAAATTTTTTGGTCCAAAAACAAAGATAAGATTTAGACCTAGTTATTTTCCATTCACTGAACCAAGTGCTGAAATGGATGTATATTGGGGATTAAATAGTGAGTCTGATTATAGAATTACCAAAGGAACTGGCTGGTTAGAAATACTAGGATGTGGTATGGTTAATCCTAAAGTATTTAAATCAGTAAATTATGATATTAAAAAGTGGAACGGGTATGCATTTGGATTAGGTATTGAAAGAATTGCCATGCTTAAGTATGGTATAGATGATATACGTTTACTTTATGAAGGGAATATTAATTTTTTAGGACAGTTTAAATGAAAATTTCTCGAAATTGGTTGAACGATTATATCATTTCTAGTAAAACGGATACTGAGTTAGTTGATTTTTTTACACAACTAGGCCTGGAATGTACTGTTTCTCAATTTAAATACAATTTTTCTAATGTTACTGTTGGTAAGGTTATAAAATGTAGCAAGCACCCAAATGCTGATAAATTAAAATTGTGTGAAGTTGACTTGGGAAATAAAATCGAAGAAATAATTTGTGGTGCACCAAATGTTAAAGATGGTTTAACTGTTCCAGTTGCTAAAGTTGGTTCAAAAGTTGGAGAATTGAAAATTAAAAAAGTTAAGATAAGAGATATTTATTCAAATGGTATGATTTGTTCAGGAAAAGAATTAGGAATTAATGATGATAATAATGGTATTATGGTTTTAGATAGTAATTTAAATGCTGGAGACGATTTTATCGATGCGTTGAATCTTAAAGAAGACAGTATTTTTGATTTTGATATTACTCCAAATAGAGGTGATTGTTTTAGTCATTTAGGTATTGCAAGAGAACTTGCAATAATTGAAAAAAAGAAAATTAATATTAAAAAATATAAATTAAAATTATCTAATTTTAAAACATCTGATCTAATTGATGTAAAAATTCATAAAAAAGATCTATGCTCAAGATATTCCTGCAGAATTATTAAAAATATTAGTGTTAATGAAAGTACTGATTGGTTAAAAAATAAGTTAAGTTTAATTAATCAGAAATCAATTAATAATATTGTAGATTTATCAAATTTTATAATGTTTGATACTGGTCAACCACTTCATGTTTTTGATCTTGATAAATTAAAAGGAAAAATTAATATTAGGCTTGCTAAAAAAAATGAAGAATTTATTACTCTTGATAATATTAAATTAAAACTATCTGAAGAAGATATTGTAATTGCAGATGATGAAAAACCGGTGGCCTTGGCTGGTGTTATAGGTGGAATTAATAGTAATGTTGATTCTTCTACAAAAAATATATTAATAGAAAGTGCAGTTTTTGATGAAATTAGAATAAGAAAAACTTCAAAAAAATATGATTATTCTAAAGAAGCATCAAAAAGATTTGAGAGAGGTATAGATTTAAATAATACCGTAGATTCAATGAATAAGTTTTCAAGTTTATTGGTAGATACATCCAAAGCAGATATTGCTTCTGATTATATAGATGTTTATAGTACTAAAAATACTAGATTGATTGCTTTTGATGTTATGAAGTGTAATGATTTTTTAGGTACTTCACTTAACAGTAAAAAGATAAAAGATATTTTCAGTTTATTAAATATAAATTGTTCAAAAGAAATTAATTCATTTAATTGTACAATTCCTTCATACAGGAATGACATAGAGTTTGAAGTAGATCTTTTTGAAGAAGTTGCAAGAGTGTATGGTTACAATAATATTCCCTCAAATAATAATTTTTATGTGCCATCTAATTCATTTATTAATGATCAGGAATTACTAGATGATAAAATTAGAAATTTTTTATCATCAAATGGTTTTAATGAACATTATTCTAATAGTTTATATTCAAAAAAAGATTGTGATTTAAATAGTGACCTAAAGCCTGTAAAATTAATTAATCCACTTAGTATTGAAATGGAATATGTAAGAAATTCTTTATTTCCTGGTTTAATGAGGGCGGTCTCATTTAATCAACGTAGAGGAAAAAAATTTATAAAATTATTTGAAATTGGTAATATATCATTTTTATGTCGTGAGTCTTCTAGTAAGACCTCTCAAATCAAGAAAGTGATGTTAGTCTGGGTTGGTGATAAAATTAATCACTGGAATAATCCTTTGTATCAAGATTTATTCTCAATTAAAGGTGAATTAAAATCTTTATTTAATATGCTAAATATTTTAAACGTTAATTTTAAATTAAACGATAAAAAATTAGATGTTCTTATAGGCAAAAAAGTTATTGGGTATTTAAAGTCTGTAGATAAGAATAATCTTAAAAGTTTTGGTATATCAAGTGATATTTTTGTTTGTTCAATTGATTTACATCATCTTTTTAAATACTTTAATAATAAAATAGTTTATAATAAAATATATTCCTTCCCATCTATCGAAAGAGATATTTCAATTTTAATTAATAAAAAATATACTAATGAAGAAATTGTTAATTCTATTTTTCAAAATGGTGGAGAATATTTAAATGATGTTGAGTTATTTGATCTTTACGAAGGAAATGAGATTCCAAAAGATTCTAAAAGTTTAGCTTACTCATTGAAATTTAAATCTAATTCTAAAACTTTAACTGATAAAGAGGTCGATATATTTTTTGATAAAATTTTAAATGTTCTAAAATCATCTTTTAAAGCAAAACAAAGATAAATTAGGAGAATTAAATGAAGAATAAATTGAAAGTTGCAAAAGTAAATATTCTTGGTCAAGATTATTTCATACGTTCATCTGCAAAGCAATCTTATTTTGAACAAGTTGAGTCTTANATNAATGAAAAAACAAATGAATTGATAGAAAATGGTTTAAATCCTGAGACNGAACAGCTNAAAATTGCTGTATTNGCATGTATGAACATAACAGATGAGTTNTTTTTGTANAAAACCCAAAAAAAAGAGGTTTTATCAAAAATTGAATCAAAATCTAATGCATTACTTGAATTTATAGATGAAAAACTAAGTTAGTTATGAGTTCTAATCTTTTATTGGGAAAGCCGGTTGCTGAAAAGCATTATTCTTTAATGAAAAAAAGAATTTTAGAATTAAAAAATAAAGGTATAGTTCCTAAGCTAGTAGTTATCTTGATTGGAAATAATCCTGCTTCAAGGATTTATGTCAATTCAAAAGCTAAGATGTTTAAAAATTTAAACTGTTTATCGGAAATCAAAAAGTTAGATGAAAGAGTTTCAAAAAAAAATCTTTTAAAATTAATTGAGGAATTGAATAATAATAAAAATGTTCATGGTATACTATTACAATTACCTCTTCCAAAGCATTTAGATTCAAATGATTTTCTATCAAAAATAAATCCAATGAAGGATGTAGATGGATTCCATCCAGAAAATTCAGGTCTTTTATTTCAGGGAAATCCAAGGTTTATACCCTGTACTCCTTTAGGTTGTGTTAAAATTTTAGAGCATTATAAAATTGATATAAAATCTAAGTATATTGTGGTTATTGGAAGAAGCAACATTGTAGGAAAGCCAATAACCTCGCTTTTATCACAACCATTTAAGTTTGGTAATGCAACTGTTACTTTATGTCATTCTCATACTACTAATTTATCTAGTTATACAAAATTAGCAGACATTATTATTTCTGCTGTAGGTAAGCCTAGTTTAATTAAAAATGATATGGTAAAAAATGGATGTATTATTTTAGATGTTGGAATTAATAGAATAAATGATTCTTCAGATAAAGGATATCACATTGTTGGTGATGTTGATTTTCCAAGTGTGGTAGAAAAAGCAAGCTATATTTCTCCTGTGCCTGGTGGTATTGGACCAATGACAATATCAATGTTAGTGCATAATACTATTCTTGCTGCAGAACTATCTACTAAATAAAGTAATTTATACTTACCGTTGGGTTTGTTTCAGGAAATAAATATTTAATCTTTCTATAATAAGTAATAAATTTATATGCAATATAATGACATTAGTACCTAAATATATAAAGAATTTATCACCTTACGTGCCAGGTAAACGTATTGAAGATGTTAAAATAAATTCTAATTTAGGTAGAGTAATAAAGCTTTCATCAAATGAAAATCCCTATGGCCCTTCGAAAAAAGCAATCAAAATAATAAATACTTGTTTTAAAAATCTACATAGATATCCGGATTCATCTGGATTCTTACTTAGGAAAAAAATATCTAAAATTTATAAAGTTAATATTGATAATGTAATTTTAGGAAATGGTAGTGAAGGTATAATGTCTGCTATAATTAGAACTTTTCTTAATGAAAGTGACGAAATGATTAGTTCAGAAAATTCATTTATTGGTTTTAGAGTACTTGCAAATGCATCAGGAAAGAAAATAAATTGGGTTAAGACAAAAAATTATAAGTATAATCTTCATGCAATTTCTGATAAAATAAATGAAAATACAAAAATTATATATCTTGCTAATCCTGATAATCCCACAGGAACATATTTCAATAAGCTTAATTTTGAAAAATTTATGAAGAATGTTCCAGAAAGAACATTGGTTATATTAGATGAAGCTTATTTTGAATTTGCAAGTCATTTGAAAGATTATCCTGACTCAATGGCATATAGATTTGATAATGTGATAACACTTAGGACTTTTTCAAAGGGTTATGGACTTGCAGGGCTGAGAGTTGGTTATGGTCTAGCTCATCGAGATTTAATCTCAAATCTAATGAAAGTCAAGTTGCCTTTTGAACCTTCTACTCCTGCTCAACTAGCTGCACTTGAGGCTTTAAATGATTCCGAGCATTTAAGAAAAACATTAAAATTTAATATTATTGGTATTGATATGTTGATTAAACAATTTGATTTGCTTGGACTTAGTTATATTGATACTTCAGCTAATTTTATAACTTTGATTTTTGATAACTTCAAAAAAGCAAGTTACTTTACTAACTTTATGTTGGAAAATGGAATAATTCTAAGATCTTTAAAAGGATTTGGATTAGATAATTGTGTCAGAATATCTATTGGGACAATAAATGAAATAAAAATGTTTATTAAAATCTTAAAAAAGTATGAATCATAAAAAAGTAGATCCAAAATCAAATAGTTTGAGAGAGAATTATCATTTATTAATTTCTGGTATTGCACCAAGACCTATAGCATTAGTTGGTTCAAAAGACTCTTCAAATAACTTTAATCTTGCACCTTTTTCATATTTTAATGCATTTGGTGCAAATCCTCCTGTTGTTGGTTTTTCTCCTGCATTAAGTGGAAGAACAGGATTACCAAAGGATACATTGGTAAATATAGAATCTACTAAAGAGTTTACTGTTTCAATCGTTACCTCGGAAATAGTTTATCAGACTAGTTTAGCTTCGAGTGAATATGAAAAAAATATCGATGAATTTGATAAGTCTGGTTTAGGTAAATATAACTCTAATATCATATCAACTCCAGGAGTTCTAGAATCACCTTTCATTATGGAATGTAAATTAATTGATATAATTAAACTTGGTAATAAACCTGGTAGTGGTAATTTGATTTTGGGAGAGGTTGTTTTTTTCCATATAAATGAAGATTTATTTAAAGATGATGGTAGTATTGATGCATTTAAAATTGATCAGGTTGGAAGAAGTGGTGGTGGATGGTATACAAAAGTAAAAGAATCACTATTTAAGCTATCTAAGCCTAAGGGTGTTGGTGTTGGATTTGATTCCATTCCATATAAATTTTTAAATACTTCATTGACAGGTAATCAATTAGCTAAATTAGCAGCTATAGAAAAAATACCTAAATACATCAATATAAATATTCCTTTAAATTTTAATGATCTAGTAAAAGATCTCTCAGAATATATAAATAAAGATGAAATTGAAACAGCATGGCAATATATTTTAAAATGGAAATATTTAAATGAATGATATTCTTTGGACTCCGAGTAAAAATAAAATACAAAAATCTTACATGTCCAATCTTCAGAAAAAAATTAGCAATAAATATAATTTAGATTTAAAAACATTTTCTGATTTATATAATTGGTCAGTTCATAATATTGGTCTATTTTGGGGTTTTTTGTGGTACGATTTAGATATTATTTATTCAAAAAAATTTAAATATGTTGTTGATGATGAGAGTAAAATGCCAGGAGCAAAGTGGTTTCATGAATCAAGATTAAATTATGCAGAAAATTTATTAAGATTTAAAGATAGTAAAAGTATAGCACTTAAGTTTCTAAGTGAAAATGGACATACAGAAAAAATATCTTATAAAAATTTGTATGATTTGGTAAGTAAAGTTGCATTTTCATTCAAAAGTTTAGGTTTACAAGAAGGTGATAGGGTTTGTGCTCTTATGCCTAATAAAATAGAAACAGTTGCAGCAATGTTGGCAGCTTCAAGTATTGGAGCAATTTGGTCTTCGTGTTCACCTGATTTTGGTACTGAAGCGATTTTAGATAGATTTAAGCAAGTAAAACCAAAATTACTTATTTCTACAAATGGCTATTACTTTAAAGGTAAAAGTTTTGATATTTTGAGTAAACTATCTAAGATTTCAAAATCTATTGATTCAATAGAAAATATTATTGTAATTAATTACTTAAATGATATTAGTATTAATAAAAAATTTCATACATGGGATAAAATCATTGATAATGATTCAAAAAAAATTATATTTAATCAATTACCTTTTGACCATCCTTTATTTATAATGTATTCTTCAGGCACTACAGGAAAACCAAAAAGCATTGTTCACTCTGCTGGAGGAACATTGATTCAGCACTTGAAAGAATTCAAGTATCATATTGATTTAAGGCCTGATGATAATATCTTTTATTATACAACATGTGGTTGGATGATGTGGAATTGGCTTATAAGTTCATTATCTTTTGGTTCAACTGTTTTTCTTTATGATGGAAGTCCATTTTTTCCTAATAAAAATAGTTTATTAAAAAAAATGAATCATTCAAATATTAGTATTTTTGGTACTAGTGCAAAATATATATCTTATCTTCAAGAAAGTGATATTAAGCCAAGCAGATTTTCCTTTAAAAATTTGAGATTAATATTGTCAACTGGCTCCCCATTAAATGATAGTTCATTTGAATTTGTTTATAAGTTTTGGAAAAAAAATGTTCAATTATCTTCAATATCAGGAGGTACTGATATTATTTCTTGTTTTGCATTAGCAAATCCAAATCTTCCAGTTATTAAAGGTGAATTGCAATGTTTGGGTTTAGGTATGAGTGTGAAAAGTTACAATTCTGATGGAGAACATCAGTTTGATATAAAAGGAGAATTAGTTTGTGATAAAGCTTTTCCCTCAATGCCAATTTATTTTTGGAATGATAATGATAACAAAAGGTACAATAATGCTTATTTTCATGAATTTCCAAACAAATGGAAACATGGAGATTTTATAAAAATTAGCAAAGAATATGGAGTTAAAATTTATGGAAGATCTGATACTACCTTAAATCCAGGAGGAATAAGAATCGGAACATCAGAGATATATCAAGCTTTAAGCAATTTTAAATTAATCCAAGATTCTTTGGTAGTTGGAAAATTGAAAGATAATGATGAGGCTATAGTTTTATTTGTTGTGCTAGAAGATAATTTAAAATTAAATAATGAATTAATTGAAAAAATAAAGTTAAGAATTAAAAAATATTGTTCTCCAAAACACGTGCCATCTATAATTATTTCTGTTAAAGATATTCCATATACTATTAATGGTAAAAAAGTAGAAATAGCAGTTAAAAATATTATTAATGGTTTGAAAATAAATAACAAAGATTCTATAGTTAATCCTGAATCATTAGATTACTTTAAAAAAATTAAAGATTTACATTTATGAAACCCTATTTACAATTAATTAAGATGAATATTACAGTTTTGGTTGTTATTACTTCCTATTTAGGATACTATTTAGGTTTAAGATATGAAAACTTGATGATGATTGAGTTTGAAAGCTGGATTATTTTTTTATATTTAATTATAGGTACTTTTATTAGTTCTAGCGGAGCATGTATTTTAAACCAATATTTTGAAGTTGAATATGATAAAAAAATGGAAAGAACTAAATATAGACCATTGCCTACTAAAGAAATTGATTTAAATATTGCTCTTATACTTGGCATTTTACTTTCTTTTTTAGGTCCATTTATATTGCTTCAAATTAATTCTTTGACATCATTGATTTCATTTCTCACTATTTTTATTTATATAGTTATTTATACTCCTCTAAAACGATTTTCATCATTTAATACAATTATCGGAGCTATTCCTGGTGCACTGCCACCGCTTGGAGGATGGGTTGCAGCAACAAATCAAATAAACTTAGAAGGAATGCTACTTTTTGGAATTTTATTTTGTTGGCAGATTCCACATTTTTTATCTTTAGCAATAATTTATAAAAAAGATTATGAGAGAGGTGGGTTTAAAATGCTTCCAGTAATTGCAAAAAATTCTAATACGGTTAATTTTCAGATTATTTTTTTTACAATGGCATTGATTTATTCATCAATCGGAATATATATATTAAATTTAACTTCCTTTATTTATGTATTTGGTGCTGTTGTTCTTGGTTTGATATTTTTAGTGTATTCATCTATGATAATTTTTGATCACTCAAGTAAAGCTGTTAAAAATATTTTTATTTTTTCAATAATCTATTTACCGAGTTTATTAGTTTTAATACTAATTGATTCATTTTTTTAATTATGAATATTGACAAAAAAATAATTTTATGGTTGAATATTAGTATAGGTGTCTTGTTTTTAATGATATTTATTGGTGGAATGACACGATTAACTGATTCTGGTTTATCAATGGTTACATGGAAGCCATTAACTGGTATTATCCCTCCTATTGGTAATGAAGAGTGGGAATTTTCATTTAGTCAATATAAAGCATATCCTGAATATAAAATTATAAATTATAACATAACATTAAGTCAGTATAAATATATTTATTACTGGGAGTATATTCATAGAATGTTAGGTAGATTAATAGGGTTTTTGTTTATAATACCATTTGGATACTTTATGTATAAAAAATCTTTAAGCAATCAGTTGATTAAAAAATTAATTATTGTTTTCATTATGGGTGGATTTCAGGGGTTTTTAGGTTGGTATATGGTTAAAAGTGGCTTAGTGGATATCCCCCATGTTAGTCACTACAGGCTTGCTATTCATTTAACAATGGCTTTTTTAATTCTTTCTTATATATATAAGCTCAAATTATCGATTTTATTTACAAAAAATATTAAAGGAATCAAAGATAATGCATTCTATGAAAAATTATTAACGCTCATACTAGTCTTGCTATTTATTCAGGTAGTATATGGAGCATTTAATGCAGGTATAAAAACTGTAAATATTGTTAATGTATTCCCTTTTTATAATGGAGGTTTTAAGTCCGCTTTTCTTGGTTTAGAAAAATATTTTCTATTTTTTTTAGATAATGATTATGGTGTTCAATTCATGCATAGATCTTTAGCTTTTATATTAGTGGGTTTAATTTCTTTTTTTATTATTAAAGTAAACAAGGTAACTGAAAGAATAAAGTTAGAAAATCAATATCTAGTTGTTTTAATTTTATTTCAATGTATTATTGGTATTTTAACTCTAGTTACAAAAGCTGCAGTTGTTTTTGCTATTCTACACCAATTTTTAGCTATTGTAACTATTCTTTTTGTAATTAAAATAAAACATAAATTGAGGTACGAAATTAATGAAATCTGAAAATAAAAAAATTAGAGGATTATATGCGATGATAATTTGCACAATTTTGACATTGGCTTATTATATTATTGCTCTGTACTATATCTAATGAAGAAAAAAAATCCTCAACATCCAAGATTGTATTTAAGTTCAAAAATATCTTCTACCTCAAATAAAAAAATTTATAAATACTTATCTAATGAATTTATTGAACAAGATAGAGTTGAGAAAGAGGAGTATTGTTTGGATTGTAGCCTTTCTATATTTGAAAAGAACCAATTGGAGTATGATAAGTTAAAAAAATTCATTAAAATACAAAAAATTGTTTTAAAGAAGCATAAAAAAGATGGAAATTACGATGCGGAAAATATTGTAAAGTCAAGTATTTTATTAATGGAAAATTTTAGAAATGAGTTTAATGATTGGTTTAGAAAAAATAAAGTTTAGATATGCAGTTTGACTGGCTTACAATAGAATGGTTGATGAGAAATCTTGATTGGATTGCGGTTGTTCTAGTGCTAGCGATGTTGGTCCTATTTTTTTTTCCAGTTCTTTTGGGTTATGATTTAAAAGAAAAAGCAGATAAAATGAAGAGAAAGAATGATTAATTTAAATATAATAGTTTTCCTTTTATTTATTTTTTTTATGATTTCTATGAATAAAATAATGTCTTTATCAAGACAGGTAAGAAAAATAGAAAGAACATTGAATCACTTAATGAAAAAAAAGAAAGTTGAAAAGAAATAAATTGAATTGCTGTATCTTCACTTCCATTGAATTTAAAAAGTTTTATTTATTGTATAATTTTAATATTGTCACTAAATTATAACGTGCAAAACGTGCAGATTGTGATAATTAAATTTAATTAAAAAAATGGAAAAAGAACCTAATATTACCGAGGAGATGTCTAATTCAAGTAAGGTTTATGCTTTATTTTATTCATTTTTTTTAATTCCTTTAATGATAACCATTTTTGGTATTCTTTTTTTCTTCCTCTTTGAAATATTGACATACGAAGAACAAGATCCGCAGCATTTGTTAAATAATATTAAATCTGGATCACTTACTAAGAGGTGGCAATCCGCCTATGAATTATCAAATTTAATGAAAGATCCTGAAAAAGTACCTTTAAGTGATATGTTTGTTAATCAAATGATTTCAATGTATGAAAAATCTGTTTATGATGATGATCGAGTCAGAACCTACTTAGCTCTTGCGATGGGTCAGACAAATAATATTAAATTTGGTAGTACATTATTAAATGGTCTAGATGATCAAGTTTTAGAAAATAGAATAGCAGCTATAAAATCATTGGGTATGATCAAGTTTAGTCCATCTGTTAATAAATTGAATAGTATTTCAGTATCTGATGCAGATATTCAAGAAAGATTAGCAGCTGTTATTTCTCTAGGTGAAATTGGAGATAAGAGTTCAGAAAAATTTTTAGTATCACTGTTAGATGACGAAGAGCCAAATATTAGATGGGATTCTGCTGTTGCATTAATCAAAATGAATAATTTATCTGGAGTTGAAGTTCTTGAAAAACTCTTAGATAGAAATTATTATACTAATTATTCTAATATTGATACTAATGAAATTAATAATACAATGCTTACTATTTTAGCTCTTGTATCGAAATACCCTAAAAAAGCTTTTGAAGATGAGGTAAGAATTTTAGCAGAATATGATGAAAATGTGAAAATAAAAGAATTTTCTATGAAAATTATTAGTGAACATTACTAGAACATTATTAAATTAATACTCTGGCATATATAACTTTTTAAGATAAATGAACTTAACACAAGAAGAAAAAAATAAATTAATTAGTGCAAAAGATGAATCTCAATGGTTTAAAATCATTGATGAAATAAAGCTTGTAAGAAATGGTCTGTACCCTAATGACTTAGCAAGAGAAGTGCTTGCTATTTACGATAACAAGTTTCCAGTTAATAATTATCCAGAATTTGAACAATCTAAAGAATCAAAAATGAATAGAAAATCATTTTTGACAACATTGAGTGTTGGCTGGGTAGCATTTGCTGCAGCAACTGGTGGTTTTTTAACTGTTTTAGTTAGATATTTATTCCCTAATGTCTTATTTGAACCTCCTCAATCTTTCAAAATTGGATTTCCTGAAGATTTTGAACCTGGTAAAGTGGATTTAAGATTCAAAAAAGAATATAATGTTTGGATAGTAAGAGATGATGAAAAAATTACAGCTTTATCAACTGTTTGTACTCATTTAGGTTGTACACCTAATTGGCAGGAAACTGATCGTAAGTTCAAATGTCCTTGTCATGGAAGCGGCTTTAGGTCAACTGGTATCAATTTTGAGGGCCCAGCTCCAAGACCATTGGAAAGATTTAAGATTGGTTTAGCTAATGATGGTCAAATTGTTGTTGATAAAACAAAATTGTTTAAATATGAAAAAGGTGAATGGAATAGATCGGAGTCTTTTTTAAAGGTTTAACGGAGATTAATTATGTCAGATAAGAAAAAATCAATATTAGATTATTTAAATGAGTCAATGGTTTGGAAGTCTATTTTTAGATCGGGTGTTCCAAGAACAAGAAGACAAAGAATGTATGCGGTTTTAGGTAATGTTTTTTTGCATCTTCATCCAGCAAGGCTCCCAAAGCATGCTGTTAAGGTTGGTTATACTTGGTGCATGGGAGGATTGTCTTTTTTCTTATTTGTTGTACTAACAATTACCGGTATTTTACTAATGTTTTACTACAGGCCAACCGTTGAGTATGCATTTACTGATATTATAGATTTGGGAGAGCAAGTACCTCTTGGAATTATGAGAGAAATTCATAGATGGGGTGCTCATTCAATGGTTTTAACTACATGGTTACACATGCTGAGAGTATTTATGACAGGTTCATATAAACCTCCAAGAGAGTTTAACTGGGCTGTAGGTGTTATTTTGATGACATTAACTTTATTATTAAGTTTCACTGGATATCTTTTACCTTGGGATCAGCTAGCAATATGGGCTGTGACTGTTGGTTCAAATATGGCAAGAGCAACACCATTTTTAGGACATGAGGGTCCAGGTGCTTCACTTCTTGCTATTGGAGATGTAAATTTAGTCCATTCAGGTTCAGACGTTAGGTTTGCTCTTTTAGGTGGTAGATTCGTTGGTGAAGCAACATTGTTAAGATTCTATGTTCTACATTGTATTGCTGTTCCATTTGTTGCTATGATATTTATGGCTGTTCATTTTTGGAGAATTAGAAAAGATGGAGGTATTTCAGGTCCTTTATAATGATTGAGAATATTAAAAATACTATTGATTATCTTTCTACTCCAACTATTTCTTTTACAATATTGACTGTAATATTTCCTTTTTTATTTCCTCCAACTGATTGGTTTGATAAAGTAAGTAGAAAGTTTGGAATTTGGAGAATATGGACTAATCCGGGTGGAGTAGTAATATTTGTAGTTACAACTGCCTTTTTTTATTTAGGTTTTAAGGATGAAAATTTTAGTATCATTTTAAATAAGCCTGATAATTTTCCAATCATTATGATGATTTATACCATGTTTTTCTACACCTGGTATGGTATGAAAAAATCTTATATAAATGATAGACGTTTAGAAAGAGGTAAAAAACCTAATGAGTATAATGATCCTGAAGATAAGGTATTAGTATGGCCAGATCTTGTTTATATCGAGTTTATTGCACTATTGCTATTTTCAGTCTTTTTAATTGTTTGGTCTATACTTGTCGCTGCTCCTCTAGAGGAGCCTGCTAATCCTTCTGTCACTCCGAATCCTTCAAAAGCACCTTGGTATTTCTTAGGTTTACAAGAAATGCTAGTATATTTTGACCCGTGGTTAGCTGGAGTTTTATTTCCTACATTTATTATTTTAGGTATGTGTGCTATACCATATATGGATATAAATAAAAAGGGTGATGGATATTATTCTTTCAAAGAAAGAAGAGTTGGTTATTTTATTTTCATGTATGGTTGGTTAGCTTTATGGACATATTTAATAGTTATTGGTACTTTCTTCAGAGGACCTAACTGGAATTTTTATGGCCCGTTTGAATGGTGGGATCCTCACAAACTTGAAGTTTTGAATAATGTTAATTTATCTGAATATTTTTGGGTTATACTGTTAAATCAACCTTTACCCTCAAATGTTTTACTTAGAGAGTCAATTGGTTTTATTGTTACAGGACTTTATTTGTTTGTGTTACCTATTTTTCTTGCTAAGACTTATCTCAAAAACATGCTTAAAGAGTATGGTCCTGTAAGATACGTTTTTTTAATGTTAATGGGATTATCAATGCTTGCACTTCCAATCAAAATGTATTTAAGGTGGTTCTTTAATTTGAAATACATTGTAGCAATTCCTGAATACTTTTTTAATATCTAATTATGGATTACAAAAACGACGAAAGATATTGGAATATAAACCTACTTAATAAATGGTTTGCCATTGCTAGTATTCTTACACTTATTTCTGTTGGGTGGATGTTCCTGCATGACAATGATGATGAATTCAAAGAATATCAAAGAGAATTTAGAAAATTAGGAGCAGAGGTTGCACAGTCTAAATTACTTGAAGAATTAAGTTTAGTTGAAGATGAAAGAGATGTATACCAAAAAGCTTATAATGAAGAAAAAAATAAGTTTGATGCAAACGGAGATAAATTAGATTCTCTTAATAATCTACTTATTGATTTAAAGGGAATTTTTTATAAATCTAATATGGATTACTTATTTTTTAAAGCCGAGTCTGATCAAAAAAAATATTTATATGAAAAAGAATTAGTTCATTCACACCAATATGATGAACATCATGATGGTCATAAAAATTATAAATATAAAGATGAATATGAAGCATCGCTTATCACCCTTCAAGAATTAAAGCTTATTAAAGAAAAAGATGAAAAATTAGTTCTTGAAATAGAGGAAGAAATTAAAAGTTTAAGATCTAATCTAAAGGTCAAGGAAGATGAATTAAATAAATATTTAAAACAAGTTAGTTTACTTGAAATGAAGATTCAAAAACTAGACCGTTCAAAAATGTCATTTGCAAATCAGATTGGAGATATTGTAAGAGATTTACCAATAATTGATTTCTTGGATCCTTATTATAAAGTTCATCAAATAGTAGCTCATGATATTAAATATGATGTTAATTTTGCTTCCGTCCCAAGTGTTGATAGATGTACAAGTTGTCACTTAGGTATTGATAACCCAGATTTTGTTGATGCACCTCAACCTTACACAACCCATCCAAGGCTTGACCTGTACGTTTCTTCCTCTTCACCGCATACTATGGACCAATTTGGCTGTACAAGTTGCCATGCAGGAAGAGCAAGAGGAACATCTTTTGTTTCCTCATCGCATACTCCAGGATCAAAAGAACAAGAAGAAGAGTGGAAAGAAAAGTATGATTGGGAAAAAATACATCATTGGTTACAACCAATGTTACCTACAAAATATACTCAGGCAAGTTGTTTTAATTGTCATCAAAGTCAACCCATAGTTGATGGCGGCGATAAATTAGCATTAGGCTTAGGATTGATTAGTACATCTGGTTGTAATAATTGCCATCATATTGAAACTTATCAGAAAGAATATAATGCAGGTCCTCCACTTACCCATTTAGATCAAAAATTAGATAAAGACTGGGTTGCTAAATGGATTAAAAATCCTCAAAGTTTCAGATATAATACATGGATGCCTCATTTTTTTGAGCAAGAAAATAATTCTAGTCCTGAAATGGTTAGAAGAAATAATTCTGAAATTTATGCTATGACAGAGTACTTTTTTCCTAATGGCGGTCATGTCATGAATAATTCATCAGAGTTCATAGGAAATTATGAATCCGGTGAGAAATTATTTAACGCTGTTGGTTGTATGGGATGTCATCAGGTTAAAGATGAAAAAGTAGATATGACATTTGATGATTTACCATATGAAATGTTTATGTCAAAGTTCGGATATGAATCCGAAGAGATGACTCGTTATGAGTTACTTAAAAACCAAGGTCCAAATTTGATTGGGGTTGGATCAAAATCTGATGCAGAATGGATATATAATTGGATTAAAAATCCTTCTGAATATTATCCAGAAACTAGAATGCCAGATATGAGACTGACTCATGAAGAAGCTGCTGATATTACTGCTTATTTATTGACTTTAAAAAATGAAGAATTTGCAAAATTACCTAGTTCTTATTACGATCAAGAAGAAATGAATAATATAGCCAAAGGATGGATGGTTAAAGCTTTTGCTGAAGAAGAGGCAATTGAAAAACTAAGCAAGATGTCTGAAAAAGAAGTCATTAATTACGTTGGTACAAAAAGTATTAATTATTATGGGTGTTATACGTGTCACAGTATTAAAGGTTTTGAAAATGGTAAGCCTATTGGTGCAGAGTTAACATATGAAGGCTCCAAGCCTCTAAATACACTAGATTTTGGTCATATACATTTTATTGGTCATAATAATTATTCTTGGTTTGAACAGAAATTAGCAAATCCAAGAATTTTTGATCGAGATAAAATAGTTGCTCCCGAAGATAAATCTAGAATGCCTAATTACTACTTTAAACCAGAAGAAATTGAAGCAATTACAACTGCAATATTAGGTTTTAATAATAATAAGTTCTCAGATAATATGCTTATTGAGAATCTTGTTGATGATAAGAATGTTTTTAAAGGTTACTCTTTAATCCAGCAGTACAATTGTCAAGGTTGTCATATGATTGATGATTTTGGTGGTCAAATTGTAGATTTATTAGGTCAAGATTATGGGCCACCTAACTTAAATACTCAAGGTATTAAAACTCAGCCAGATTGGTTATATAAATTTTTCAAAAATCCAATTACAATAAGACCAAGTCTACAAGTTAGAATGCCATCGTTTACGATGCTTTCTGATGATGATTGGAATTCCTTAATAGGTTCTTTACAGCATTTAGAAAATCATAAGTTGGCATTTGAAAGTGATTTAATTGTAGATAAACACAGTATAGAATTTAAAGCGGGTGAAAAACTTCATGAATTTGGTGCATGTAATAATTGTCATTTTTATGGCGAGATTAAGCCTGTTCAAGGTCCAGCATCTTGGGCTCCTAATTTAGCAATGACAAAAGAAAGATTAAGACCTGAGTGGGTTATTGAATGGTTGAGAAATCCGCAGGCAATTATGCCCGGTACAAAAATGCCAGCAGTTTATTTACCAACTTCTGATATCTTAGAAGCTGAAGGTGCAGAACAAGTCTGGGGTTCAGAACTAGTTGAGCTTAAAGGAAATAATGATTTAATGCTTAAAGGAATTACAGATTATATCTATACTATTCCTGGAAAAACAGATATAACCAAAATAGTTAAAGAATATTTCAAAACAAATGGTTATGATTTTGATTCCAATGAAGAGGATGAAGATGATGATGATTGGGAAGATGAGGATTGGTAAAATTTAATAATATATTTTAATTAAATTTTCAATATCTTTTTTAGCTTCACTAGGTTTCCAGTCCATTCCATCATAAGTATTAACTAATTTTAAGTCCTTGTCAATTAATAAAGTTCTCATAGTATGACCAATATTATTCTCTTCAACACCCCAATATGCTACTCCAGCTTGTTGACTTAATGTAAATATATCATTTATATGTTTATAGCTTGAAAGAAAGTGTAGATTTTCTTTTTCAAGACTACCATACATACTTTTTAAAACCTCAGGTGTATCAAATAAATAATCAAAACTAATTAGTAGAAAATCAATATTTTCGTTTTCAAAATGATCGGATAAATATTGATTTTTTACGATTGCAGCTGGACACATATTTGGCATAGGACATTTACTAAATATAAAAGAAATCAATAAAAAATCAGATTTAAAATCAGATAAAGAAATTTGTTTATTATTTACATCTAAAAAAGTTGCATTATCAATTGAATCACCTGCTTCCTTAAGAGAATATTTTAAATCTTCATCATCTTCCCAAAAATCTTCTTTAGTAGATGTTATAGATTTTCCAATTATATCGTAGTTTAAAGAGTAGCTGTTTTTATCTTTTATAATTAGATCAAACTTAACGCTATCATTAATATTAAACTGATTAATATCCACAGAACTATGTAAACTAAAGAACATTACCATTTTTACCATAAAACCTGGTATTTCATCATGATCAATTAAAAGTTTGTTTTGATCTTTATCAATTTCTTTAATCACACCAGTTACATTATATTTTTTTGGTGTATCACATGTGAAAAATAAGATTGAAAAACAAACTATAAAAAAAGACTTAATATTCATAAAATAATTTAAAAAAAACTTTAATTAAATACATAAATCATTTTAATTTATGTTATTANAAATTAGCAGGATTTAAGNATAAGTAAATTAAAGGAAATTACAAANATGAAGATTGGTATTTTTTTCGGAAGTTCAACAGATAATACAACAACAGCAACTGAATTCATGAAAGAGTATTTNGAAATGAATGATCATGAAGTAGAAATGCATAATATAGCTGATGCTGATGTTGAAAAAATTCTTGAGTTTGATAATATAATTATTGGTTGTCCTACTTGGCACATTGGTGAATTACAAGAAGATTGGGATTCTGTTTTCTTAGATTATGAAAAACTTGATTTTAATGGTAAAACAGCAGCTTTTTTTGGCTGTGGTGATCAAATAGGTTATCCTGCAAATTTTTTAGATGCTATAGGTATGTTAGCTGAGCCTTTTATGAAAAAGGGTGGTAAGTTGATTGGACGAATTCCAAGAGATAATTATCAATTTGAGGGTTCTAGAGCTTTAGACAAAGATGATAAATTAATGGGTTTAGGTCTAGATTATGACAATGATGATGAGCAAACATGTGAAGATTATATGATTGAATGGCTGGAAGATATTTTAGATGAGTTTCCAGGTTAGTATTTAATTTATATTAAAAAAAAGGGCTGTTAAAAACAGCCCTTTTTTTTTATAATAAATTTAGATTATTATTTTTTTGATGGTTTTACAAAAGTAAAATCCTGAGTAGTATCAACAGAATCTTCGATTGTTACTGTCTTAACAATAGATCTTTTCATTTTAAATTTTTCTTGCCAAGCAATAACTTCATAAGTTCCTGGTGGTATATCATCAATTCTAAAATTTCCTTTTTCATCAGTAACAGCAAAATATGGATGATCTTGCACTAAAACCCATGCTTTCATCCATGGATGTACATCGCATTTGATATAAAATGGTTCTTCAACTTTACCAAATGATGTCTCTTTTTCTTTTACAACTTTTGGCATAGCGAAGTTAAATTGTTCATTTTCTTTAGCCATAGAGTGAATATTGTGAAGAGTTGCATCACTATTTTTAATCAAAACTTTTTGATCTTTCATAACAGCCATAACATGAGGCGTATATATACATCCTTGTTGATCTAAAACAGCAGTTTCAGCTTTTACTGGTCCATCATATTTAACATCTTTCAACCAAACTAAAACATTTTTAAGATTCATATCCTCATCAACCATAAAGCTTTCTGATAATACCTTTTTATCATGCGATGAGCCACAAACTGGGTCAGCATCCATTTTTAAAGGTTTTCTACTAGGTACTTTACCATCGTACTTTACATTTCCAACTAGACTTCCATGTTTGTGTGTATCGCTTGTTCCACAACCATCGCAATGAGCTGAAAGATTTGATGTGATGAAAAAGATTGAAATGATAAATGCTACGTATTTTTTCATTTTTTATTTATTCTCCTATAATGTGATACCTAAATTTAAACTATAAGTTGAATTTACTGCAACAAATGTTTACATATTTACATATTGAAACAATTATAAAATATATTTTATTTGCTTAATTTTATTATATTAACAAACATTCTTAATTGATGAGATACAATGTTTATATTTAATGTTATATTATTTTCATTTTTATTTTCAAGTAGCGAATTTATTTTAAATCGCAACATGGATAAAGATATAAAAATAAATTTTTTATTGAACGATGATATTGAGCTGATAGAAAATGATATTTATACCCACGTCAAATCGTCAAAAGGATACACTGATATTTTAGGTATGCCAAAGCTACCTTTACATTCAACAATGATAAAGTTAGATCCTACAAAAAAATATTCAGTTGATTTTGAAGTTAATAATTCAAGATTTATTGATAATATAATTATTTCTCCATCACAAAATATTGAAAAGGGCTTAGAAAAAAATCATATTGAATTAATTGATAGTGACTTTTATAATTCAGATAAACATTATCCATTTGTTAACGTGTCGATTTCTGAACCGATGATTTTAAGAGATTTAGTTGTTGCAAATATTAATGTAATTCCATTCAAATATTTACCAGCTGAAAAAATATTAGAAGTATATGAGTCTATTACAATAATTGTTAAAGAGATTGGACAAATAGAAGATTCAAGACAGAGAGTAATGCCTAAATCAAGAGTATTTGAAAAAATTTATAAAAATAAAATTTTAAATTATGATGAAACATATAGGCAGTCTGATTATCAAAATTCTGCAATTTTGTATATATGTTCTGGTGATATCGAAAGCAATTCAATTTTTCAACAGTTAGTTGAATGGAGGAGACAAAGAGGTTACATTGTATATACTGCGTCAACTTCAGAAATGGGAAGTAGTTCTTCATCAATAAAAAATTATATTTCAAACGCTTATTTTAATTATGACGTACCTCCAGAATATGTAGCATTAATTGGCGATGTTGGCGGTTCATATAGCATCCCTACTTATTATGAAGATTTCGGACATGATAGTTATGGAAATCAATGCGAAGGAGATCATCCTTATTCACAGTTAGATGGAAATGATTTATTATCTGATATTTTAATTGGAAGAATGTCAATTAGAACAGTGAGTGAATTAAGTACAGCAGTTTACAAAATTATTAATTATGAAAAAGCTACCTACCTTGGGAATTTAGATAATTACTTTACCAGAGCTGCAATGTTTGGTGATCCATCAACCTCTGGTAACTCGTGTGCTATCACTAAAGAAGCAGTCGCAACGTTATTAAGTAATCATGGATTTAACGATGTTTATTTAAAAACTTCTGGAGGAAGTTGGTCTTCATCAATGAGAGATCAGTTATCAGATGGATCCTTATTTTTTAATTACAGGGGCTATCTAGGTATGAGCGGGTTTACTAATAGCGATGTAGACAATGCAAGTAATGGTTATAAATTACCTTTTGCAACTGTTTTAACATGTGGTACTGGATCTTTTGCTGAGGACCAAACTTGCATGTCAGAGAAATTTTTTAGAGCCGGTACTGTTTCAAATCCTAAGGGTGGTGTTGCTGCAATTGGAACCGCTACATGGAATACCCATACGTTGTTTAATAATATTGTAGATATGGGTTTATATCATGGTTTATTGGCAGATCAAGTTGAAACAGCTGGCGCATGTCTTGTTAGTGGAAAACTTTCTTTATTAAATACATATCCTACTGATCCATATCAATGGATAAGTGCATTTACTCATTGGAATAATCTAATTGGTGATCCTGCAACACATCTTTGGACAAAAACACCTGAGCTGTTTACTGTGAATCATGAAAGTCAAGTATCATATGGTACAAATTATTTTAATGTTCTAGTATTGGATTCTTCAGGTAATCCAGTTAGTGACGCACTTGTTTCAATGCTTATTAGATTTGGAGATACTCCTGTAAATTTATTTACAGATTCAAATGGAGAGGTTTTATTTGATTTAAATTTATTTGATAGTGGACTTGTGAGTATAACAGTTACAAAAAATAATTTTAAACCGTACACGGGAGCATTGAATATTACCAATTCAAATATTTCAATGAATATTGATTCTAGCCAGCCAATTTTGATAAATGATAATAATGATGGTATTCCAACGGCAGGTGAAGAATTTGGTATATCGGTACCAATTATAAATTTTGGAAGTCAAATAGTGCAAAGCATTACAGCAACTTTAACTTCATATTCAAACTTAATTAATATTTTAAATGACCAAATATTTATAGGTGATATAAGTGTTAATCAAAGTTTTTATTTAGATGATTTTAATATTTCTGTAGATCCATCTGCTGTTCAATCAGAGGATCTTGAGTTATATATAAGCTTTCAAGATAATGAAAATAATCAATGGACTTCAAAAATTAATTTAGACATTAGAGGAAGTCACTTGATTCCAAATGAGGAAATTGTTATACAACCTGGTCAAACTAATAGCTTTAGTATAAGTTTAGTAAATCAGGGTTCTTTGCAGGCAAATAACGTTGTTGGTGAAATTATTACTTCAAGTAACTTATTAACAATTAATAATAGTAGTGATTCATGGGGTACTATTAATGCTGGTTCACAAGAAAGCTCAGGTAATGGATTTAATGTAACTGCAAGCAGCGATGTTGTTTCTGGTAGTCAATTAATAGCTTCATTACTTATAGAAGATTCAAACGGTTACAGTAGAACTGAAAATATTGTTTTTAGATTTGGTACAGTACAAGTAGACGATCCTTTGGGTCCAGATAATTATGGTTATTACATTTATGATTCTAATGATATAAATTATAATTTACATCCTGAATATGATTGGATTGAGATTAGTCAAATTGGCACAAATCTCAATCTAGCAAATAGTGGAAATGGAAATTGGAGCGGCAATGGACCTTTAAATATTGTAGATTTACCTTTCAATTTTAAATTTTATGGAATTGATTATGATCAAATTACTATTTGTACGAATGGATGGATAGCATTTGATGATGTTTATTCAGAATCTTTTAGAAATTATCCTATTCCTGGAGCAGGAGGTCCATCACCAATGATTTCAGCATTTTGGGACGACTTAGAAACAGGCAATAATGGAGATGTCTTCTATTATAGCGATAATAATTATGTAATTATTCAATGGGATAATATGAGAACTCATTTTTCTAATTCATCTGAAACATTTCAAATTATTTTAAATAATGATTCTAATTTGCCATATGGAGATAATTCTATTAAAATTCAGTATAAAGATTTCAATAACACATCCGTAGGTGACTTTAATGATTATCCACCAGAACATGGTAGTTATTCAACTATAGGTATAGAAAATCATTTTGCTAATGATGGTTTACAATATTCATATTATAATAATTATCCTACTTCTGCTATGACTTTATCTGATAATACTGCTTTGTTTATTACTACAGCGCTCCCTGTAACTTTACCAGTTCCTCAGTTAAATACATCTTTAAGCAGTATTGATTTTAGTATTCAGCCAAATACCGAAGAAACTATAGAAATTATATTAATTAATAATGGTGAAGAGAACTCTGTTTTAGAATATGATATATCTTATAATTATCCTGAATTAGAATCTCCGTTTTATGTGCCTGGTAGTAGTCCAGATTCTTATGGTTATTTTTGGTCAGATTCCTCTATAAATCCAGAGTTAGATTTTGAGTGGATAGAGCGATCAGATGAGTCATTACAGGTAAATTTTATAAATAATGATAACGGGTCAGAAAACTTTGAAATAGGATTTGAGTTTAGTTTTTATGACCAAATATATACTGAATTTTTTATTAATCCAAATGGGTGGATTGGTTTTGAATCA
>NZPQ01000042.1 GCA_002693365.1 Fidelibacterota bacterium | reverse complement strand
TTTTTGATGCTGTTCAAGGATCAATAGTCTATGCATTAGACTCTCATAATTTAACACAAGATGTATTAGATGCACTCAAAAAAGTTAATGTAGATGAGTTAAAAGAGAAATAAATGATTTCTATAATCGAAATATCAAATATGATTGGCGGAAAAATAATCGGGAACGATGATATTTTAGTTGAAGGTATATGTGGTATCAAAAATGGTAAAAAAAAACATCTAACATATGTAAAAAATGATTCTTATAAAAAGTATATTAAGAATTGTCAGGCTTCAGTCTTTATTGTTGATAATGATTATAGTGATTTTTTAAAAAGTAAAACTTTCATTAAAGTAAAAAATTCAGGATTATCATTTATAAAAATTTTAGAAATATTTAAAAATAAATTGGAGCCTCATAAACAAAGTTCTCCTGCTTTAGGTGATAATGTTAAAATAGCCAATAATGTTACACTTGGGAAAAATGTAACTATAGGTGATAACTCTGTTATTCATCCAGGATGTTTTATAGGGGATAATTCAAAAATTGGTAATGAAACTATATTGTTTCCAAATGTTGTTATTTACAATAATGTAAAAATTGGTAATAGTTGTATTATTGATGGAGGCTGTATAATTGGAGCAGATGGTTTTGGATTGATTGAAGATGATGATATTTTTCATAATATTCCTCATATTGGAAAAGTAATAATTGGTAACAATGTAACAATTGGTTCAAACACATGTATAGATAGAGGAACAATTGATGATACAGTAATTAAAAATAATGTTAAGATAGATAATCTAGTTCAGATTGCACATAATGTGGTGATTCATGATAATTGTGTTATTGCAGGACAAGTTGGCATAGCTGGGAGTACTATTTTACATAAAAATGTAAAAGTAGGTGGTCGTTCAGGAATTATTGACAATTTAGAAATAGGTAAAAATTCAATTATTTCTGGAAATTCTTTTGTTTGGAAGTCTATTGGTAGTAACTCATTTGTTTCTGGAGATCCTGCAGAAGATCACAAAACAAGATTAAGAAAAATTGCTGCTTTCAATAAATTATCTGCTAAAAATAAATAATGGAAAAACAAAAAACTATATTTTCAAAAATTTCATTTAAAGGAATCGGTCTTCATACAGGAAAAAAATCAAAAATTACATTAAAACCTTCAAAAGAAAATTCTGGAATAGTTTTCAAGAGAACTGATTTGATTGAGCCTGTATTTATTAAAGCAGTATATGATAATGTTATAAGTACAGACAGAGGAACTACAATTGGTAATGATAATGTTAAAATTCATACAATTGAACATATTCTATCAGCTGTTTATGCATTAGGAATTGATAATTTATTGATTGAAATTGATAATGTAGAGCCTCCTATTTTGGATGGAAGTAGTGTGATTTTTTATAATGATATCATTAAAAGTGGTATTGTTGAGCAAAATTCAGAAAAAAAGTATTTTAAAATTTCTGAACCAATTCATTATTTTGATGAAAATTCAGATATCTCATTAAGTATAATTCCATCAGATCAATTTTCAATTACTTTTAAATCAGATTTTCCCTTCAAGGGTGTTGGTAAACAAGAATATACTATGAATTCACTATCAGATTATTATGATGAAATAAGTTTAGCAAGAACTTTTTGTTCTCTAGATGAAATTAATTATTTAAAAGATAGAAATCTAATAAAAGGTGGAAGTTTAGATAATGCTGTTATTTATTTATCTGAACAAAATCATGAAAAGGATTTAGAGACAATTAATAAATATTTAGATGAAAATGTATATTTTGATTCAAAAAGTATTACTGTAAATAATGTTGAATTGAGATATTCTGATGAAGTTGTTCGACATAAAATATTAGATTTAATAGGAGATTTATCATTAATTGGTAAGCCTATTATTGGTCATATTATTGCTTCAAAAAGTGGCCACAGAACAAATGTTAAGTTTGGCAAATTCATACAGGAAATGAATTCAGATTTTAAATTTAATAAAGATGAAGTAAAAAATGTTATTCCTCATAGAGAACCATTTTTATTAATTGATGAAATCATTGGAGGTATAAGAGGTAAAAGTGTGATTGCGAAAAAAAATGTAGTAAGTTCAGATTATTTTTTCCAAGGTCATTTTCCTGAAAGACCAATTATGCCTGGCGTTCTAATATTAGAAAGTATGGCTCAAGCAAGTTGTTTTCTGTCATTTGATAATATTGATAATAAAAATGAAAAAATGATGTTATTATCTGTAGTAAATAGTTCTAAATTTATAAAGAAGGTATTACCAGGTGATGAATTGATATTACGAGTTGTGTTAAAAAAAATTAGATTGGGTACTGCTAGTATGGAAAGTATTGCTTATGTAAATAATAATATAGTTGCGAAAGCATCATTTATGGCAACAATTGTTGATAAAAATGAATAAATTTCACAAGACAGCTATAATAAATAAAAATACTGAAATTGGTGATAATGTTGTAGTTGGTCCATTTTCAATAGTTGATGAAAATGTTTCAATTGGAGATAATACAATTATTCATCCATATGTTCATATAAAATCTGATACTAAAATTGGTAAAAATAATAAAATTTTTCAAGGCTCTGTTTTAGGAGAAGTTCCTCAAGATTTAAAATATGACAGTGAAAAAACTTACCTAGAAATTGGCAATAATAATACCATTAGAGAAAATTGTACTTTGAACAAAGGTACTTCTCATTCAAATAGAACTATTATTGGAAATGATTGTTTGCTAATGGCCTATGTTCATGTTGCTCATGATTGTATTGTTAAAGATAAAGTGATATTAGCAAATGGAGTTCAGTTGGGAGGTCATGTTGAAATAGGATATCATGCAACTGTTGGAGGAATGTCTCCAGTACATCAATTTTGTAAAGTAGGTGATCATGCTTTTATTGGAGGTAGAAGAATAGCGCTTAAAGATGTCCCTCCTTACATTTTAGCAACAGGTGAGCCTCTACAATATGCTGGCATAAATTCTGTTGGTTTAAGGAGGAGAAATTTTAGTTTAGATGTAAGAAATAATATTAAAAAGGCATATAGATTTATTTATAGATCTAAATTAAATATTAGTCAAGCTATAGTTGCAATTAAAGATAACTTAGAATCTACTGATGAAATAAAAAAAATATTAACTTTTTTGAATGATAGTGATAGAGGCATTATTTAAAAATATTTTCATAGTTTTACTTTTTAGTAATCTTTGTGCATCATCAAATGATTATTTTGTTTTAAATAATTATACCCCTTATGATGAATCAAAAAACAGTATTGGATTTCATTTAGTCCAAGATAATAATAATAGTAAATACTTTTTTAATTATCAATCATGGTTTACAGATAATTTTTATTTTGATGGATATATTTCTCAGCTTAATGATGGAACAAATATAATTTATGGTTCTAATATTGGATATAAAATATCTTATGATTTTGAAAATTTTAAAGAAATAGTGTATTCATTAGGTTATTTTTCAAAAAGATTTTCTAGCGAAAATGTAAAGATTTCAAGTTTATCCATTATTCAGTCTTTTAGATTTAATAAGATAAGTTCATTTATACATATTAATTACTTATTTAATAATGATACGCAATATAGATCATTAAAATTAAATTTTCTTAAATCTTTGAAAAGAGATGTTATTATTAATTTTGGTTTAGATTATAACGATTTTACAAAAAAGAATAATCACATTATTGGGATCATTTACAAGCTATGAAAAATTTAGGAATTTTAGGATCAACTGGATCGGTAGGCACTCAGTCCCTCAATGTAATTGATAATAATAAAAATAAATTCAATATAAAATTTTTAGCTGCAAATACTAATTCTAAGCTATTAATTGAACAGGTAAAAAAATTTAATCCAGAATATGTTTGTATCTATGATAAATCAAAATATCTAGAATTAAAAAAACATATAAATTCTTCTAAAATTTTATGTGGTTACGATGGTTTGATGGAACTTTGTGAATTGCGAAATATAGATATTGTATTAAATTCTATTGTAGGTTATAGTGGTTTAGAGCCAACGTTAAAAATCATTGAATCAGGAACAGATATTGCTTTATCAAATAAAGAAAGTATTGTTCAAGCTGGACATCTTGTAATTAATTCAGCAAAATCTAAGAATGTTAATATTTTTCCTGTAGATAGTGAGCACAGTGCAATTTGGCAATGTTTAGTTGGTGAAGAAAAGTCAAAAATTAGAAAAATAATTTTAACAGCTTCAGGTGGTCCGTTTAGAAAATTATCTAAAAGCAAATTTGAAAGTATTACAGTAGAGCAAGCTTTAAGTCATCCAAATTGGGAAATGGGTAGAAAGATATCTATAGATTCAGCAACAATGATGAATAAAGGTTTTGAAATGATAGAGGCTTTTTGGCTATTTAATATTGATATTAGAAATATTGAAATTGTAATACATCCGCAATCAATAATACATTCAATGGTTGAGTTTATTGATGGTTCAATCAAAGCACAGCTTTCTTATCCTGATATGAGATTACCAATTCAATATGCTTTTTCATTTCCTGAAAGGTATAATTTAGATAACCTAAGATTTGATATTAAAGATTTTTATAAATTGAATTTTGAAATTTTAGATTTAGATAAGTTTAAGTGTGTTAAATTAGCATTTGATGCTATAAAAAAAGGTGGATCATTTCCAGTAGTTCTAAATGTTTCAAATGATATTGCTGTAGATTTATTTTTAAATAAAAAAATTGGATTCACTCAAATACCTAACATAATTAATGATTGCATGAATAATCATAGTTTTATAAAATCTCCGCAATTAAGTGATATATTATCTATTACAAATTGGACAAAAAATTATATAAAGGAAAAATTTAAGTTATGATTTATTTTTTATCATTTTTTGTAGTTATTGGTTTGCCAGTTTTTTTACATGAACTAGGACATTTTTTAGCTGCAAGATCAGTAGGTATTAAAGTTGAAAAATTTTACGTTGGGTTTAATTTTTTTGGTTTAGGTTTAAAAAAGAAGTATAAGGATACAGAATATGGCATTGGGCTTTTCCCAATGGGGGGCTATGTTAAAGTTGCAGGAATTTTAGATGAAAGTTTTGATTCTTCATCAAAGAAGTATGATTATGAATTTAGATCTAAAAATACTTTGCAGAAAGTATGGTTTTTATCAGCTGGTGTTATTATGAATTTTTTATTATCTTCTGTTATTTTCTCAGTTTTTATTTTTAATGATGGATACCCAGAAATTATTAATGAACCAATTATTAATGAGATTTCATCAGAATTGAATATAGAAAATGAGGTTATATTATCTCCTGCAGCAGCAGCTGGTTTAATAAAAGATGATAAAATTATAATGATAAATAATAATTATATATCAACATGGAATCAACTATCTAATATTATTCATGATAATCCTAATAAAGAATTAACTTTAGTTTGGGATAGGAACGGTGAAACTTTAACATCATCAATTACGCCAATTCCTGTTAAACAATTTATTGATGGTGATTTAAAAAATATTGGTATTTTAGGAATTAGTCCATATTACAATATGAATCAGGTATCTTTATTTGAGGCAATAAATGAGGGAATTCAAAAAACAATTAGTTTACTAAAACAAATTTTATTTAGTTTAAAAGCTCTGGTTAGTGGTGGAGTATCATTTCAAGATTTCTTTGGACCATTATATTTAGTGAAAATGGCAGGAGAAACAACTGAAACTGGTGGAATTAAATCATTACTATTATTGACTGCTATGATAAGTGTTAACTTAGGATTAATTAATATATTACCTATACCTGGATTAGATGGAGGTCACGTTTTTATTGCTCTNATTGAAGGTATTATTAGAANAGAATTACCACTGCAAATTAAATATGCAATACAATTTNTTGGTTTTGTTCTNATTATGTCTTTGTTTGTATTAGTTATTTATAATGATATAAATCACTTAATGTAATAATTTATATTATTGGTCAATTAATAGACTGAATGCTGTTGTAAGTTTTAGTACTTTATTATTTGAGTTAATTAAATTTTTTGTAATTATTTCAGATAAGTTTTTCATTATTTTATAACCTACTGCATGATTGTTATTGCATATTTCAAAAATTTTTTCAAATGTTATCTCAGCAACTTCACAATTTTCTAGAGCTTTAACAGAAGCATTTCTTTTTTTATCAGGACTAAATAGAGCAAGTTCTCCAAGCATTATTTTATGATCTTTTGAATTTAAATTTGTTAGTTGTTTTTCACGATCATCTCCTTCATCTAATTTATTAGTTGCTAATGTTAATGCTTGAGTTATTACAATTTTACCTTCTATTACAAATAATAATGAATCGCCTTCTTCACCTTCATTAATAATTATTTGGTTTTTATTAAATGTTCTAATTTTAAGGTTTCCTGTAAAAAGTTTAACCTCTTCTTTTGATAAATGATTAAAAATTTCAAATTTATTTAAATCGTTTTTCATTTTAATATCAGAGCTCCTTGTCCTTTTAGTATAATTTCATCTTTATCAGGATTTAAGTTAATATGAACTTTATTTTTTTCGTCAAGTGAGTGTCCTGCCTGTTTTAATTTTTGTTCGATAAATTTATCTATACTGTCACTACTTGAAGATAAGATGTCTGAAATACCCATTTTTTCTTCTTTATTATAAAGACCAAGACAAATTATTCCAAACTCGTTAAAATAATAATTGTGAAGTTCAGAAAATGTTTTCCCAAAAAATTCATCTGGTATTTGTTTACTTTCTAGGTTGTTACTAGAGTTTTCGCTCATCAGTGAGCTTATAGCTTCAGCACTGCCAGGGTCTAGAATATGTGATAATGACATAAATAAATTATAATCATCACTGCTTAAAACAGCATCAACATTTGCGCGCCTTAAAAATGGAATTTTATTTTTGTCATTAATTTGAGAAACTACTCTTATACTTGGTGACATCTTTTTTATTGTTAAAGTAGCAAGGATTACTTTCTCATCATGATTATTTGTAGAATCATTAAGGATTAGAACATATTTTGCTTTAGTAGTATTTGCTTTATTTAGTATTGAATCTAGTGAATAGTCTCCTCGAACGTAATATACATTTTTATTTTGAATTCCAGACATTACAGAGTCTATCTTATCTTGTGATTCATCATTAATCAATACAATATCATTATTATTAGATGACTTTACAAATTTATTGATTAAACTTGAAATATTTGGGCTCCAGCCACAAATTATTATATGATTTTCTTTAGAAATTTTTTCCAAACCTTTCCCCTCCATAATACGTTTAGTAGTAAAAATTGAAGATATTGTACCAGTTATAAGAGCAACTAAAATTATTCCTGATAACATAATAAAAATAGCAAGTACTCTTCCAATTATGGTTGTTGGTGCCATATCTCCATAGCCAACAGTGGTCATTGTTACAATTGTCCACCATAAAGAATTTCCAATATTTTTAAAAGAACCTGGCTCTATTAAAGATATCAAAAATGAACCAAAAAACCAAACAGACAAAATCCATATTATTACTTTAAAAATTAATTTATCTTTTATTTTTTTAATTCTATCCAAAATATTCATATTTTATTTTAAGAATATAATAATTATTACATAAAAAAATTATGATTTAATTTTATAACCAGTTTTAAACATCCACGTAGCTATAAATGTAAAAATACAGCTAAAACCAAAGCATATAAATAATGATATTAAATTAGCATTCTCTTCTAATCCGATTGTAGAGTATCTTAAACCACTTATCATCCAATATATGGGATTAATATAAGAAATATTACGCCATAATGGAGGAAGCATATCAATCGAATAAAATACTCCACCTAAAAAAGTTAGTGGCATAAATACAAAATTTGTAAAGGTTCCTATTTCATCCCATGATTTTGCATATATACCTATTATTACTCCAAATGCTGAAAATGTCCATGAAACAGTCAATAGATAAAATATGGTTAATACAAAGTTTTGTATTTTTAAATCTGTTAGAAATAGACAAATAAATAATATTCCTAATCCACAAATTAATCCTCTTAAAGCTCCTCCAATAATATAGCCTAAGCTAATTTCAAACCCACTTAATGGTGCTACTAATATATCCTCAATAAACTTTAAATATTTACCCTGCATAATACTTGAAGCACTATTTTGATATGCTTGATTAATAACTGACATCATTGCTAATCCTGGAATTATATAATTAATATAAGGAATACCATTAATGGAGCTAATTCTTGTACCTAATGTTGTTCCAAAAACGATTATATATAAAAGAGAAGATATTAGTGCTGGGATAATAGTTTGTTTGTAGAGCACTAAAAATCTGTATACTTCTCTTCTTAAAAATGTTATAAATTCAACTCTCATTATTTTAATTAGTTAGTTTTAAAAAAGCATCTTCTAAAGAACTATTGATAATATTTATATTTTCAATTTTTGTAGTTTTTTCTACAAGTTCAATAATTTTTACAATATCTTTGTTTACTTCTTGTGATTGTATTTTTAAAATATTTCCATTTATTTCATATTCGATATTATTTGGTAAACTCAGTTTTGAGACATCAACTAATTCAATTTCAATAGTATTAAGACTAACTTCTTTAATAATAGATTTTGTGTCACCATGTTTAATAATTTGGCCATCATTAATAATTGCAATTTCGTTACATAACTTTTCTGCTTCTTCAATATAATGAGTAGTAAGAAGTATTGTTTTACCTTCATTATTTAAAATAGTTAAATAATCCCAAAGCATATGTCTTAGTTCAATATCAACACCTGCGGTAGGTTCATCTAGAATTAGAATTGGAGGATCATGTACTAATGCTTTTGCAATTTGGACTCTTCTTTTCATACCTCCAGATAAATGTCTGGCAGTATTATCTTTTTTATCATAAATACCTAGTTTTTTTAATATTTCATCAACTCTTTTTTTAGCAATATTAGATGTTACACCAAAATAACCTGCTTGGAATTCAAGAATTTTTTTTATAGTAAAAAAAACATCAAGATTTATTTCTTGAGGTGACAGGCCAATAAGTTGCCTTGCTTTTTTATAATCTTTAATAATATCATTATTAAAAATTTTTGCTGTTCCACTAGTTTTATTTACAAGTCCAGTAAGTATTCCAATAGTTGTTGTTTTACCTGCACCATTTGGGCCTAGAAGTCCAAAAAAAGAACCTTCAGGAATAGCTAGGTTAATCCCTTTTAAAGCTTCAACGTTTGTATCATAAACTTTTTTAAGTGATTGTATTTCTATAGCATTCATTACTATTAATTTAAGTTAATTAAAAAGTTATTATAGATAAATATCTTTTATTTTTTTAAGGTTATGATACACTCAATATGTGGAGTATGAGGGAACATATCTATAGGTTGAATATCACATATTTTATAATCTTCTTCTAAAAATATTTTTACATCTCTCGCTTGAGTAGATGGATTACATGAGACATAAATTATTTTTGATGGCGATAATATTATTATATCTTTTATAACATTAGGATGCAAGCCAGGTCTAGGAGGATCAATTATTATGGTATTTGGTTTATCTATTTTAGTATTTTGATTAGTAAAAAAATCTTTTATATCGCTATCATAAAACGATATATTTTTTATATTATTTTTCTTTGCATTAAACTTTGCATCTTTAATAGCATCTTTAACAATTTCAATTCCATATACTTTTTTAACAAATGATGAAATATAAATCCCAATTGTTCCTGTTCCACAATATAAGTCATAGACAATATCACTTTTTTTAAAATCTGCTGTTTTAATGATATAATCATATAACGTTTTAACTTGATATGAATTTGTTTGAAAAAATGAATTTGCAGAAATTTTAAATGTATAGTCACCAATTTTTTCATTGATATATTCATCACCATAAAGCAATTTAGATGTACCTGATGCAATATTGCTTTTTTGGTTATTAATAGTATTAACAATACTTTTGATATTTGGGATTCTATCTACCAGTGCATCTACAAGAGGCTTGATGATTTTAGGTTTATAACCAGCTGTTACAAGGTTTACCATTACTTCATTTGTATGTATGCCAATTCTAATAACTAAAAATCTTAAAAATCCAGTATGT
>NZPQ01000041.1 GCA_002693365.1 Fidelibacterota bacterium | reverse complement strand
ACTGGTGCTGTTAATTTCATTACCGGTTTTAAATTTTTATCTATTTTTTTATTAGGTGATATTCCATAAATTGATAATCCTGTTCTTACAATATCGAATGAAAACTTACCATAATTAAAAATACCTGCACTATTTAATAAATGAAATTTTATGTTTTTATTTTTGATTTGATTAATTATTTGATGAAATAATTTAATCTGTTTTTTATTATGACTAGATTTTATATCATCAGCACTAGATAAATGAGAATAAACACCTTCTAATATTATATATTTTGATTCTAAAGCTAATTCATAAATATCTCTAAATTCACTTATTTCACATCCCAGTCTTTTCATTCCTGTATCAACTTTTATGTGGCATCTTACTTGATATTTTTTTTTACTACATTTTTCATTTATATAATTAATATCTTTTAATGAATTAATAGTAAAAATAATATTTTTTCTCATAACATTATTATTCAATACTATTTTACCCAAGTGAAAAATATCAATTTTTATATCTTCGTTTAAAATCTGAATAATTTCATTATTTGTAGCTACACAAACAGTTCTAATTAAATTATCACTTAATTTTTTTACAACTTCAACAACACCATGACCATAAGCATTTGATTTTACAACTGGAAAAATTTCTGAATTAGGTACTTTTGATTTTAAATAATTTATATTTTCTACTAAATGATTAAGATTTATTTTTGCTTTAGAATTCATATTTAATTTTTTGCATTAATAATATCGTTTATAGAAATATTTATATTCTTGCCTTGGGCAGCTAAAACACCAGAGCTAACCGAACATGAAATATCAGAAAAAATCCAATTAATTATTTTAAACTCAAATCTCAAAGAGTCTACTAATAAAGATCTAAAAAAATTATTTTTGATAATGCTTCCATTACCAGCAATAATAATATTTTCCTTACTAAAGTTCATTTCACTTACAAGGTAAATAATATAATCGCCAATATGCCTGGTTCCCTCTTGAATTACAGACAATGCAATATCATTACCATTTTCAGCTAAATTAATGATATCTTCAGATAATCTTGCAGTATTAAAAACTAAATCTGAATTATTAGTCAACTCATCTTGAAGAAAATTAATATCGGAAATATTATAAACTTTTTTGATACAATTATGAATCTCAACTATATCATCACTTACTGCAATAAGTTCTTGATTAAATAAAATTTTATTAATTATTTTTTTACCAATCCAATACCCACTTCCTATATCGCCTTTATCATGTCCATTTCCAGCTACTTTAAATATTTTACCATCTTTATCTTTTGCTAGACAAACAATTCCAGTACCAATAGATAATAAAATACCTCTTCCTGTAGGGCAAAGAAGCTGATAAGCTGATTCAGTGTCTGATAAAATTAAACTATTTTTTGATAAATTAAGCTTATCTAATTCTTTAAGAAGAAGTTCTCTACTATGGATATCAGATATTCCTGATAATCCAAAACCCAAGGCAGAAATTTCCGATATATCAATATTAGCTTTTTTTGCTAATTTTTTTACTAAATCAATAATGGTTTTAACACCATTTTCTTTGTAAACATAAAGATTAGATCCTTTAGCTTTTAATTCAACCAAAATCTGACCTTTTTGATTAAAAATTACACCTCTCGTATTTGACCCACCACCATCAATACCTAAAATATATTTATTATTTTTCATTAATTATGAACTTTTCTATCAATTATGTTATAACTAATAAAACAAAAGACTAAACAATAAAATATTGAAATAAATAGCATGTTAAAGAAAATTGTTTGAAAAGAAATTATATTTTGAATATTTATCAAAGAACTAGAAATTGGTAAATAAATAACAAAATTAATATATTCAGAAGGATAAAGATTTATAGGTATAAATGAACCAATACTAAAAGATATAAATAAAAAAAATAAACAGTTAGAAAAGTTAAAGATATATTCTTTTTTAAAAAAACTGTTTACAATTAAAGATAAGTTTGATACTAATATTATACTGGGTAATAAAACAAAAAAACATTTTAAGAATTGACTAAAACTTATAAACCCTACACTTAAAGAATTTAAAACTAATGCAGAAACAGTAAATTGGAAAAGGCCAATTATAATTGAAAATAATAACTGAGATATAAAATATTCAATAGTAGTTATAGGTAATGAATTCATAAAATTACTATTATATATTTTTTTTATCCAATTAAAGTTTAATAAATATACAGTAAACAAAACAGAAACTAACAAAATTCCAGAGCATACCCAAATCGAATAAATTGGCTTAAGTTCAGTAAAAACTTTTGAAAATGGTACTGCAAAGAAAATATATATAAAGCATGGTAAAATAAATGAAAGACTAAAGAAGCTAAAGCTTTGCTTTTTTAAAATCAAAAATTCTCTTAGAATTAATATTTTAATATTCTCAATCATTATCAATTTCTATACCTTTAAATATATCTTCTAAACTACAATTAGAAATATCAATATCCTCTATTTCAGAATTCAATGCATGTTTCAAAATTCTAAAGCATACAAGTTTATCAACAGAATAGAACTTAAAAATATTATCTGAAAATGAAGAATTAATAATTTTTGGATTCGAACTAATTATTTTAATAAAATCATTTGGAATTTTATCTTTAAATATTATTGAATACCTTGCTAATCCTCGTGTACTATTAACTAAATTTTCAAAAGTACCATTATACTTAATATTACCATTATATAATATTGCTATTCTATTTGAGTAATCTTGAGCATCATTAAAATTATTAGTTGTAAAAAAAATAGTTGATTTATTTAAATAATTACAAACATAATTCCAAATAATACTTCTAAATTTAGGATCTACATTTGCGGTTGGTTCATCTAATAAAATGATATCTGGATTATGAATTACCGACCTTGCAAACATAATTACTCTCTTCAATCCAAAAGATAAAGATTTCGGATAAGAATGTAAGTAATTATTAAAATGTAATAGTCTAGATATTTTTTCTATGTTATCTTTTAAAGAATTTTTATCCATTCCATAAAGCCTAGCATAAATATATATATTATCATAAACAGTTAAATCTAAATCAAACTCAGAATTTTGTGGCATATATCCAATAATAGATTTTATTTTATTTAATTTATTTTCTGTTTCATATCCTTTTACATAAATAGTTCCCTTATCTTTTTGAATAATACCTGAAATCATTTTAATTATTGATGACTTACCAGATCCATTTGGACCAACTAAAGCAAATCTAGTCCCTTTTTCAACACCGAAAGATAAATCAGCTAGTAAAGTTTCTGATTTTATTTTTTTTGCAACGGATTTAAATGTTATTGATGCTTCCATATTATTTAATGTGCTTCATACCAATTAGAACCAAAATTATAATCAACTTTTATTGGAACACTTAACTTTATAGCATTTTCCATTTCTTCAACCACTAATTTAATTATTTTGTCTTTTTCAGACTCAGGAGATTCAAATAGCAACTCGTCATGTATCTGTAAAATCAATTTAGATTGAAATTTTTTTTCTTTTATTTTTTTATGAATTTGAATCATAGCTACTTTAATCATTTCTGCTGCTGTACCCTGAATGGGCATATTAATTGTTGCTCTTTTCTCTGCTTGTTGAACCATCTTATTAACAGCTTTTAAATTGTATGTATTTCGCTGTCTTCCTAAAATAGTTGAAACAAATCCATTATCTAATCCATGACTAACTGTTTCATCAATATATTTTTTTATTCCAGGATACCTATCAAAATAATTAGATATTATATTTGAGGCTTCCTTAATAGGTATCTTAAGTTCTTGAGAAATTCTAAAAGGGCCAGCTCCATATGCAATACTATAATTAATAATTTTTGCTACTCTTCTATGCTCATATTGGACATCATCTAAATCAATACCATAAATTAAAGAGGCTGTTTTGGAATGTACATCTAAATTATTCTGAAATGAGTCTATTAATTTTTTTTCATTTGAATAGTGAGCTAATATTCTTAATTCTACTTGTGAATAATCAAAAGAAATTATAAAATTCCCATCATGAGCTTTAAAAGCTTTTCTTATGCTTTTACCTACTTCAGATTTTATAGGTATATTTTGAAAATTCGGGTTAGTACTTGATAATCTTCCAGTAGATGTAATTGCCTGATTAAAAGAAGTATGTATTCTTTGAGTAGAAGAATTAATAAAACCAGGAAGCTTATTTAAATATGTATTGACAAGTTTATTTAAATGACGATATTTGAGTAACAAGTCAGCTACAGGGTGATGATCAACTAATTTTTTTAAAACATCATAAGAAGTACTTCTCTTTTTAAACATTTTTAATTTCATATCATCAAAAAGAACTTCTGAAAGTTGTTTAGGAGAATTTATATTAAATTCTTTGTTTGAAACTTTATATATTTCATTCTGCAGGTTATTTAGCTTGTTTTGTAAACTTTCACAAAGTTCATTTATAACTAACTTATCAACGTATACTCCATTAAACTCAATATCAACAAGTACTTTAATCAAGGGCATTTCAACTTCATAAAATAATTTATCGACTTTCTTATTTTTTAATAAATCTTTTTGAATTTTATATATTTGAAACACAATTTCAGCATCTTCACATGCATAAAAACAAACTTTATCGACAGGAACCTCATTTATTGGAATTTGACTGCTTTTCTTTCCTATGAGATTTTCAATTGGTATCATTTCATAATTCAAATAATCTTTAGATAAATTATCTAATTTATATGAATTTTTTTCAGGTGAAATCAAACTTTCAGCAATCATAGTATCAAAATAAATAAAATTAATATTAATATTATTTCTTTTTAAAACTAAAGCATCATACTTAATATTTTGACCAATAAATTTTATCTTAGGATTTTCAAGTACAGATTTTAAAATTGGTAGTATATCATTGAGGTTTGATTTTATTGGTAAATCTTCTTTGCACATGAAAGGTATATAGTAAGCTAAATTTTCCTTAAAAGAAAATGATATACCTACAATTTTAGCAATATTTGGATCTAAACTTGTTGTTTCTAAATCTACTGAAACAATTTTTTTATTATTTAATTCCTTAGAAAATTTTTTAAAGTCATTAAATTTATCTAAAAGAATGTATGATTTATTTTTTTTTATATCTTCATTTTCTAAATTAGGTTTTATATTTAAAAATTTATCAAAAGAATGGATATCATAACTGTGAAGAGCACTTAAAAACTTGTCGTAACATAATTTATCTATGCTTAATGCATCTAAATCAAAATCTATATCTACATCTGTATTAATTGTTACAAGGCTTTTTGATAAAAATGCGTGGTCTTTACTTTCAGATAATAATTTAATTGTTCTAGGATTATCAATTTTTTCAATATTCTCATAAATATTTTCAATAGTTAAAAATTCTTTTATTAATTTAGTAGCAGTTTTTGCTCCTATGCCCTTGACTCCGGGTATATTATCTGAAGTATCCCCAATTAAAGCAAGATAATCAATAAAGTTATTAGGATTTATTCCATATTTTATTTTTACATTATCAACGTCATAAATTTTTGATGGTTTAAAGCTATTTCCTGGGTTAAATAGAAAGGTTTTTTCATTTACAAGTTGAATTAAATCTTTATCACCACTATACATAAAAGTAGAAATATTATTACAATCTAGTAAATTAGGTATTGTTCCTATTATATCATCAGCTTCATACCCATCTTTTTTAAATATCTTAATATTTAAAAGGTCTAAAACATTATATAACATTGGAAGTTGTTCAGATAAATCATCTGGCATAGGCTTTCTATTTGCCTTATATAAATCATATGCTTTATGACGAAATGTTTTAGCTTTTGTATCAAGAATTACAGAAATATATTTTGGCTTTTCATCTTTTAAAATTTTTAATAATGTATTAGTAAAGCCATATAAAACAGAAGTATTTTTACCGTTAGAAGATGTTAATGGATTTTTAATCATTGCGTAATACGCTCTATATATTAAAGCCATACCATCAATTAAAAATAACTTATCTATCATAAATTAACTTTTCTTAAATACAGGTATTGATTTCATCTTGTGAATATTATTTTGTCTATGGGTATTATAAATATCCAATATTTTTTTTTGTTTATCATTCAAAATTATAGACTGTGAATTCTTACTTTCTTCAAACTTCATAGCCCATTCTAAATCATCATACGAAATTCCTAACTGATCCTCATCTGTTCTACCGTCATCCCAGAGACCATCAGTTGGAGGAGCTTTAATAATTTCATTGTTTACTTTCAAATCAACAGCTAGCTTATATACTTCTGATTTCATTAAATCTGCAATAGGACTGATATCTACACCACCATCACCGTATTTAGTAAAAAAACCAACTCCAAAGTCTTCAACTTTATTACCAGTTCCTACTACAATTCCCCTACAACCTCCAGCAACCATATACAAAGTTGTCATTCTTATTCTTGCACGAGAATTTGCAAGAGAAAGTTTATTATGATAATTAATTGGAACAATATTTAAATAATTATCATAAACTTTTGATAAATCCATATTTATATTTTCTACATTACTATATTTGTTTTTAAGAAAATCACAATGATTAATTCCTCTATTTGTCTCTTCTTCATTCTGATAAATAGGCATAATTAATAATTTTGTTGGAAAACCAGTTCTTGCACATAAAGTAGACGTTACAGCAGAATCAATACCACCAGATATTCCAATTACAAGTGTTTCTAAATTATTTTTAATTAAATAATTTGAAATCCATTTTGATATTTTATCATGTAATTTCATATTTAAGGATTCAATCTTGTCATTGTTCTAGCAAAAGGAATTGTCTCCCTAATGTGAGACAGTCCACAAATCCAAGCAACAACTCTTTCAATTCCCATACCAAAGCCTGAATGAGGTACAGAACCATATTTTCTTAAATCTAAAAACCATTCATAATCTTTTCTACTCAATCCTTCTTCTTTAATTCTATCTAATAAGACACTAATATCTACTTCACGCTCAGAACCACCTATTATTTCACCATATCCTTCTGGAGCTAATATATCCATACCTAGAACCACTTTTTCATTTTCTGGATCTCTTTTCATATAAAATGCTTTTATTTTTGAAGGAAATCCATATACAATTACAGGTTTTTTATATTTAGAAGAAATATATGTTTCTTCAGGGGAACCAAAATCATCACCCCACTTTATATCATAATTTCCTTTTTTTAGTAATTCAATACACTCTGTATAGCTTAATCTTGGAAATGGACCATTAATTTCTTGTAATTTAGATATATCTCTTTCAATAATTTTAAGTTCGTCTCTATTATTAATAAGGACTTCATTAACAATATAAACTAATAAATTTTCAGCCCATTTCATATTTTCATTTATATCACAAAAAGCAATTTCAGGTTCTACCATCCAAAATTCAGTTAAATGTCTTCTTGTTTTACTTTTTTCTGCTCTAAAACACGGTCCAAAATTATAATGTCTTCCAAACGCTAAAGCGCTAGCTTCTCCATACAATTGACCAGTTTGACATAAATATGCTTTTTCATCAAAATAATCTGTTTCAAATAAAGTAGATGTTCCTTCAGCAGCATTGGGGGTAAAGATAGGAGTATCTACCAAAGTAAAATTATTATTATCAAAAAAATCTCTTACAGATTTAATTATTCTATGTCTAATTTTCAAAATTGCATGTTGTTTTTTTGACCTTAACCATAAATGTCTATTATTCATTAAATAATCAATTCCATGCTCTTTTGGAGTAATAGGATAATCTTTTGAAAGTTGATAAATTTCAAAGCTATCAACTAATATTTCAAATCCGCCAAGTGCTCTTTCATTCTTAACTACTAAACCTTTAACTTTAATTGAGGACTCTTGAGTTAATGTTTTAAATAAACTAAATGATTCATCTCCAAGTTTATTTTTTTCAACAATACATTGAATGATTCCAAAACCATCTCTTAGCATTAAAAATCCAATTTTTCCACTGCTTCTACTATTATAAACCCATCCTTTAATTGTTACTTTTTTATCCTTGTAACTATCAATATCATTTACATTTACAAATTTCATCATATACCTTTACCAAGTTGAAGTTATTTCATTTATTATTCTTTTTGATACTTTATCAATTGCTATTCTCATTGCACCTTCTTTAGGAGTTCCATACTCATCACTATCTTCTGAATCAATTAGACCATCTAAATCATTATCAATTAAATCACTTCCAATGTCAGCTTCTAGATTGTACGTGGACCATTCAGTAATTGATTTATTAATAATTTCTTCATCGTTAATTAGATCAATCCAAATCATATCAACCTGTATCATTACTTTCCATTCATTTACAACCTCAAAACCAGAAGAGTTATCAGAAGAAAAAACATTGGGTTTATCAGTTACTGACTTAACAGTGATATCTAACTTACTATCTGCATTCTCATAAGAAACAATATCTAAAATATTTTCTAATAACATTAAATCTAAAAACTTTTCATTTAAAATTGTTGCAACAGTATACTCTGAAGTTTTATTGACAATAGGTGGAATAACGACATTTTTAATATGAGCAGGTATTGAACCTTTAAATGAATAAAAACTACAATTAGAAATTAAAAATAAAATAAATATATAACGAATAAATTTAAACATTGTATTCTTTAATTTTTCTATAAAGAGTACGCTCAGAAATATTTAGTGCTTTTGCAGTCTTTTTTCTATTGTTTTTAAATTTTCTAAGATATTTTTCTATTGCTTCTTTTTCAAGTTCGTACATAGTCATTTCTCCAACAGCCTCTTCTTTCAAGCCTGATATAGAAGCATCTTCTACATTGGAAAAATGGACCTTATTCAAATTTTTATTATTTTCATCATTAGAAGTAGGTAAAAACAACGCCGAATTAGCAGGTTTATCATTAGATGTAATAGAATTTCCTGAAGTTATAATTTGCTTAATCTCATTAACATCTTGGCGTAAATACAACAACTGTTTAAGTATAAGCTCTCTTTCTAATTTATCAGACTCTCCATCAAGCGAAACAGGTAAATTTTCGTTATTATTCATTAAATCAGTTTTCAGATTTTTTCTTACCATATCATCTGTTATTCTTTGACCATGATTCATAACAATTAAACTCTCTACAACATTTTTTAACTCTCTAATATTTCCAGGCCAACTATATTTTTTCATTTCTGCAATTGCTTCAGATGAAAAACCTTTAAATGCAATATCATTTTTATTTGTAAACTCTAAACCAAATCTTTCTATGAATAAATGCAAGTCACTAAGATGTTCAGATAAAGAAGGAACGTTAATATTGATTGTTTTTAATCTAAAATATAAGTCTTTCCTAAAATTATCATTATTAACTTCTTTAATAAGATTTCTATTAGTAGCAGCAACTATTCTTACATCAACTTTATTAGTTTTTGATTCTCCAACTCTCATAAATTCACCACTTTCAATAACTCTCAGAAGTTTTGACTGAGTTTCTTTTGGTAATTCTCCTATTTCATCTAAGAAAATAGTTCCTTTATGAGCAGATTCAAAATANCCNNTNTTATTNTCNANNGCACCAGTNAANGAACCTTTTTTATGACCAAANANNTCACTTTCAANAATNCCTGANGGNATNGCNGCACAATTNACNATNACNANAGANTCAAATTTTCTTTTACTATTTTTATGTATAGCTTTAGCAACCATTTCTTTTCCTGAGCCTGAATCACCAGTAACTAAAACTGAAATATCAGTTGATGCAATTTGACCAATTAAAGTAAGTATCTCAACAATCTGATCTGACTCTCCAATCATNCCTACTGATTGTCTTATTTTATCTAAATCTACCATTATNAATCCTGTTCNTTTAAATACTTAAATGCTTTACTTGCAATATCTTTTCTAAAATATTTATTATCAAAATTAATTTTNCTNGCTAAAGTGTAAGCATGATCAATAGCANATTTTAAATNNTTATTTAAGGCTACAACATTAAGGACTCTTCCTCCATTTGTGATAAACTTACCATTTTTAATATCTGTACCTGCATGAAAAACTATATCACTGTCAAGGTTATTTAAACCTGAAATTTCCTTTCCTTTTTCATATGATTCGGGATATCCATCTGCAGCTAAAACAACTGTAACTGCATACTTATCATCTAGTTCAATTTCAAAATTATTTAAAGTTCCGTTAATTGATGATAAAATGATATCTAAAAATGAACTTTTAATTAGAGGTATTATAACCTGTGCTTCAGGGTCTCCAAGTCTTACGTTAAACTCTATTACATATGGCTCATTATTTTCTACCATTATTCCAATATACAAAAAACCTTTATATGGATTACCTCTATCTCTCATTGCACTTAAAATTGGTTTGATAATATTATTTTCAACTTTCTTTCTTAATTTATTATTAAACTGAGGAGCTGGAGANTATGCTCCCATTCCTCCAGTATTTGGCCCTTNGTCATTGTCATATATTCTTTTATGATCTTGAGCTGAATTTATAATTTTATAATTTTCTCCATCGCAAATTACAAAAACTGATACTTCTTCTCCCTTCAAACATTCTTCAACTGAAATTTTTGTAGAAGCTTTGCCAAATTTTTTGTTAGTAAACATATCATCAATTGCCTTATTAAGNTCATCATCATTATTACAAATAATAACTCCTTTTCCTGCTGCTAAACCATCTGCTTTAAGAACCAAAGGAAAACCTAATTTATTTTTTAATGAAAAAATTTCCAATTCATCATTACATTCAAAAAATGCTGGTTGAGGAATATTGCTTTCTTCCATGATATACCTAGCAAATAATTTACTTGTTTCTAACTGAGATGCATATTCATTAGGACCAAATATTTTAATACCTTTATCATTAAAATAATTTACTACTCCATTTTCAAGGGGTTGCTCAGGTCCAACGACAACAAGATTAATACTATTTTTAATGACAAAATCATACAACAAGTCATTATCAAGTATATTGATTGGGACACTTTTAGCAATAGATGAAATACCTGCATTTCCAGGTGCGCAAAAAAGATTTTTCACCCGCTTATCTTTTGATAAAGCCCATGCAATAGAGTGTTCTCTTCCTCCTGAACCTAACAATAAAATATTATACATTTTTNAATTTTTCCAATTTATCTCTTAATAAAGCTGCTTTTTCAAATTGTAAATCTTTAGCATAATTTAACATTTTTCTTTTAATTTCTTCCATCTTCTCTTTCTTCTCAATTATATCTAAATTTTTTATATCTATATCTAAATCTTCTTCAATTATTTCTTCTACTTCATTATCAGCAACAACAGTAGATAGTTTTATTTCATCCATGTTTTTCAATATAGTTTTCGGAGTAATATTATTTTTTTGGTTATAATCTGATTGTATTTTTCTTCTTTTATCTGTTTCATCAATTAAATATTTCATTGATTCAGTAATAGTATCACCAAATAATATAACCTTACCATTTATATTCCTAGCAGCTCTTCCAGCAACTTGCATTAGTGAAGACTTAGATCTTAAAAAACCTTGCTTNTCTGCATCTATAACTGCAACTAGCGAAACTTCAGGAAGATCTAATCCTTCTCTTANAAGATTAATACCAATTAATACATCAAAATGCTTTAATCTTAAACCACGTAAAATTTTNACTCTTTCAATTGAATCAATATCACTATGCATGTACTGACATTTTAATCCCATAGAGTTAAGATAATCAGTTAAATCTTCTGCTGATTTTTTAGTTATAGTTGTAATTAATACTCTCTCTTTTCTTTTTACAACTATTTTAATATTTTCTATAAGAAAATCAATTTGACCCTTTGTTTTATGTGTTTCAATTTTAGGATCTAATAGTCCTGTTGGTCTGATAATTTGCTCAACAATATTTTCATCTGAAAGTAAAGTTTCATATTCTGCTGGTGTAGCCGAAACATAAATGACTTGATTAATTTTTTCTTCAAACTCATCAAACTTCATTGGCCTATTATCTAAAGCAGATGGCAACCGAAAGCCATGCTCAACAAGTGTTTCTTTCCTTGAGCGATCACCATTATACATGGCTCTTACTTGAGGAATAGTAACATGTGATTCATCAATAATCATCAAAAAATCATCTGGAAAAAAATCTAAAAGACAATATGGTCTTTCACCTTTTTTTCGACCATCTAAATGTCTAGAATAATTTTCTATTCCTGAACAATATCCTAACTCCATCATCATTTCAATATCATAAAATGTTCTTTGCTCAAGTCTTTGTGCTTCAAGTAATAATCCATTTTTTCTCAAAAAAGACAATCTATCAAATAATTCTTTTTTAATAGATTTAATACCTTTTTCAATTGTTTCTTTTGATGTAACAAAATTCTTGCAAGGATAAAAAGTTACTTGCTCAATCTCTTCCAATATTTCTCCAGTAATTAAGTCAAAGGTTGATATTTTTTCTATTTCATCTCCAAAAAACTCTAATCTAATAGGATTTTCATCATAAATAGGAAAAATATCAACAATATCTCCTCTTACTCTAAAAATACCACCATCAAGAACCATATCATTTCTTAAATAATGTATATCAATTAAAGATTTAAACAAATCCTTAGGATTAATTATTTGATTTTTTTTTACTGTAATCAATAAATCTATATATTCTTTTGGAGAACCTACTCCGTAAATGCAACTAACACTTGCTATAACAATAACATCTTTTCTGGACACAAGTGATGTTGAGGATTTAATTCTCAATTTATCTATTTCTTCATTTATTGATGAATCCTTTTCAATATAAGTATCAGTTACAGGCATATATGCTTCTGGCTGGTAATAATCATAATAAGAAATGAAATATTCTACTGCATTATCTGGAAATAGAGATTTGAACTCACCATATAATTGCGCTGCTAATGTTTTATTATGTGATAATATAAGTGTAGGTTTTTGTACTTTTTGAATAACGTTTGCAATCGTAAAAGTTTTTCCAGATCCAGTTATCCCTAATAGTGACTGATCTCTCTGATTATCATTTAGTCCATTTACGAGAGAATCAATAGCTTTTGGCTGATCGCCTAAGGGTTTATATTTTGAAGTTAGCTTAAAACCTGACATATTGTCTTAAATATTTAATTTACAGTTCAACTAAATTAATGACAATATTTCTTATTTGTAAGTATTTTATTTTAATATTCAGAAATAGATGGTATATCTCTAGTATAAGAAAATCCACCACCTTGTTGACCAGAAGTCCAGCTAATAAAATCAAAATTTATATAAATATCATGTTCAACAAGGTATGCTACAATAGGCCTATCAGGCAATTGAACTAACTGACCAAAGTTTCCTGCTTCATTTGATAATCCATCATAAAAAGTCAATTCACCACTTAAAGCTTCATTAATAGTTCCTTCGGCCCATTTAATTAATACATCATCCTCAGAATTTAGCATATCACTGTACGAAGAATGAATATATGCATTATACAGTGCACCATTATTTCCTCTAGTCAAACAGACATTATCAACGATACAATCTTGATTATCTGGAAGATTTACATCAGCATAATTATCTTTAGTAAATGTATAGCACAAACAACATTGAATACCATAATTACAATCCTCTTGAGATAAACTAACGGGGTTACTATCTTTACATGAAATAATTAATATTAAACAAAAAAGTATTTTTATTAAATTATACATATTAAAAATTAAATATAATTGAATACTTGAAAAAGGAAATTTATGAGTTATGCAATATTTGGAGCTGGTTGTTTTTGGTGTGTTGAAGCAATTTTTTCGCAACTAAACGGTGTTTCAGACGTCATTTCTGGATATACAGGAGGACATACAAAAAATCCAACATACAAAGATATATGCACCGGAAAAACTGGGCATGCAGAAGTATGTAAAATCGTTTTTAATAGTAATAAAATTTCATTTGAAACATTGTTGCAAGTTTTTTTTGAAAATCATGACCCAACAACACTTAATCGTCAAGGTGCTGATATTGGCACTCAATACAGATCTGCTATATTTTATGTAAATGAAGAACAAAAAATAGTATCAGAAAAATATAAAAAAGTATTAAATGAAAGTGATGAATTTCAAAACTCAATTGTTACTGAGATAACCAAACTTGATACATTCTATAGCGCAGAAAATTATCATCAAGATTACTACAAAAATAATTCATTTCAGCCATATTGCAGATTAGTTATCAAACCAAAACTTGATAAATTTTTTACTAAAAATTACAATGTAAAATAAATAATATGAGTACATCTAAATTATTAATTATTTTGGGAATATTATTATTAACTGCAGGTATTTTTTTAAATGTTATCAGTAGTAAATTAAGTTGGTTTGGAAACTTACCATTAGATTTTAAATACGAAGGTAAAAATACTAAAGTCTATGCACCTTTTGGCAGTATGATTATAGTAAGCTTAATCATATCATTCTTATTTAATTTCTTCCAAAAATTATTTAAATAATTTTTTTAAAAAACCTAATTCTGGAGATAAAACTCCCACTTTTAACTTATAATCAGCATATTCAGGTCTAGTACTTAAAATCTTTTTTTCTATCCAAGGAATGCTTACAAATAAAAACATAATAGTCATTGAAATTGGAGCAAAAATCCATGTTAATAAACTATCATAAGTAACTCCATAAAAATACAATCCCCACCAGAAAAGAATTTCACCATAATAATTAGGATGTCTTGAATATTTCCATAAACCTGAGTTAATAATTCCTTGACTATTTTTTTTAAAATTATATAATTGCTGATCACTAATTATTTCATATAAAACACCAATAAAACAAATGATAAAACCCAAGAAAGTAAATATATCAATTTTTTTTGTTAGAGCACTATACATTGGAATACAACAAAAAAAAACAATAAAAGTTGGGAAAAGATGAATACCAAAAAAATTTGAAAATTGAAAATACTTGCCTGAAACTTTTCTCATTTCCACATATCTCCAATCCTCATGATGTAACCCAGGCCATCCTCTAAACCAATTAAAAGTAAGTCTTACTCCCCAAAAAATAACACTAAATGAAAGTAAAAAAGCTTGAAAACTAAATCCATTATTTAAATAAATAAAATAAAATAAAATAACCGGAGGAATAACGCTCCAGTAAGGATCGTAGATAGATGAATTTCTAAAGTAAACACTAAAAATAAAAATAATGATTGTTGCTATGACATCTGCAATCAAAACATTCAAGATATTGCTATAATTTAATATTTGAGAAATAAATAAAATTGCAGATATTGATAAAATATAAGCAACTATTACTATAAATATACTTTTAGATTTAGACATTTTTTATTTTTCTTTTTATTAATAAATAAAATGAAGATGTAAAAATCAATTCAAACATTATAAATACAAATAAATTCATAGCAACATTATCAGTAAATCCATAGCTATGCAAACCAACATTTAAAAGATTTACACCAAACCATGCTAATGCAACAATTATATTTACTAAAGATAAGGCATAAATATATCCAATTTTTTTAACGACACCCGATATTTTTAAATGCATCACCATTAACAACCATAAAACAATCAATAATGCACCATTTTCTTTTGGATCCCATCCCCAAAATCTCCCCCATGATTGATCTGCCCATATCCCTCCTAAAATTGTTCCAAACATTGTAAAAAATAATCCTAATAATGTTAAACCAAAAGCGTTATTATAAATTTTATTTAAAAGGACTTTATTTTTTGGATTAATATAATTTATAACAAGATATATATGAGCCATTAAACCAGCAACTAGCGTCACACCATAACCAGTGGTTATAGTAGTAACATGAGTAGCTAACCAAAAATTTGAATTTAAAACTGCTACTAAAACACCTAAAGTATCACCATCTGCAGCATATTTAAAACCAACAAAATGTAAAAATGAACCACCAATTGAAGCAATCAAAATACCAACTGTATCTTTTCGATAATATTCAAAAATTAAAGAAAATAAAACTAAAATAAGACCAACGAAGATTATAGATTCGTAAAGTGTACTTACTGGAGGCCTTTGCATGATTATCATTCTTAAAATTAATCCTAAACTATGCAAAACAAAACCAATAATCATTGAAAATAATGAAAATATTCTAAAGTAATTATTACTTATCATCCAACTTATCCCAACTAAGAAAAAACTTAAAATATAAAATACAATACTATATAAAAAAATGTCAATATCATTGTATAATGTTTCTAAGGGCAATAATGATTTGTTAATATTTTTTTTGGAATTAATTTCATCAATTATTAACGTTGCATAATTATTTGCTAAATCAATATCATTATTTGTAAAATGATAAAATAATTTTTCATATAAACTTAAAATTCTTGATTCAAATTCTGTTAGTTTTCTTCCATCCATTAATTCCCAAGGAGATTTCCATTCTTCACTATCATCTGGAATGATTTTAATAGATTGAGCATACTGAAATTGAGTCATAGACTCTAATTGCATAGCAACTTGACTTAGCTCTAAATGTGATGCATTCCATTTACTTTCATCTGTATCAATTAAATTTTGAAGTAAAAATNTAAACTTATCAAAATTTCTCATAAAATAAGAGTAGCTTANTGGTTCNTTTGTTTCTAAACCCATAAAATCTCTATTTGTTTGATTAGTGANNCTTACTAAAGGTAAAAAACAATAAAAACTATGTGAAATTTGATCAAAAGATAAAATATTTTGATAAATTTCAATAATCTGCTTATCAACTAAACTTTGATTTTCTTCATCTTTTATTTTCAGGACTTCTAATAATTCTTGATTTTCTCTAAAGCCTGTTATAATTTCGTTAAAACTATATCTATGCACATCATTTTTATCTAAACCTAAAGAAAAAGATACTTCAGGATTTCTTATATTAAATATTTGCCTGTCAATTTCCTCACCAGGATTAACAAAAACATTAAACATCCAATCAATTGCTTTTACTTTATCATTAAATTCAGTTTTTTTGATTGAACTTTTACCATAATATTGAAGCAAATGATTCCTTGCATAAGTATCAAATGGTTTAATCCTCCCAGATTGAAGAACAGGTAAATCTTTATAGGTGAATTCTGAAGAAATAATAAAAGAACATAAAAGAATTATTACTAAATTAAATTTTCTAGTCATACTTTTTTCTTTCTTAGAAACATTAAAAGCATGTGATACAATATACCAATAGACATAATAATTGTTGAAATATAAGGAAATAATCTTCCATGATTTTTGACAGTTGCTAGTACAGTTGTTTGCTTTGGACCATCTTCAATAAATGAAGCTTGATAAAAAGTATAGCCTCTATGTCTTAGAGGTTCGTTCATTGAAATCAAAACTTTTCTTGGTACATTTTCTTCAATTAAATTGACTAAAGAAGAAAAACTTTTTGCAATGTTAGTTCCAGGATGCATGATTTTTTCAAAATCAATTAACTCTAATTGAAAAGGTAAGTATGTTCTCTGCCTTCTTAAAAGTAACATATAGTCTTTTTCATCTACAGTTAATGATTGAGTGATAGGCTGGCCAATATAATTTATATAAATCCCATCAAATGAATCTGAGTTTTTTAATCTATATATAATACCTGAAATATTTTTTTCATATTCTTTTTCACTTGGAAGTTCTTGAAGGAAAAAATTTTTAGCCATACCTTTAAATTCATCACCACCTTCGTAAATTCTTGAAACTGGTTTACAGTTGACATAATAATCAAGAATTTCAATATCAAATGGTAATGATTTATCTGATAATATACTATTTACTTTTATTAGGGGATTATCAAAAATTACAAATCTATCATAATCAGGACTTGAGGTATCAACTACTGCAAATTCTTTATTGTAATAATTTTCATAAAAATTTGATTTATTACCTTCATCAATTACAACGCTTCCTTCTGAGCTAAAATATGATGTTAAACCTCCTCCAAGAAGCATTAGTATAACTCCAGAATGAGTTATCGTAATTCCAAGTTTATTTTTATTAAAAATGTTTGGTCTAAAAAAATAGCATGATAAATTAATGAACATTACAAGCATTGTTATTTTTCCACTTGGCAATGGAATAAAACCAATCCATTTAAACCAACTAGAAAAATAATCCATTTGCGCTGCATAAAGACCAATGTCTTTTTGAACTACTGTTCCTATAAATACTAAAACAATTAACCACATAACTGTATAAGAAAATATTTTAGGAGAACCTATAATCGTAATATATTTATTTATATTTTTCAAAATTTAAAAGAAGAGCAAAACTCTAAAAACTGATTTTCTAATTTATCAACTCCAGATGCAGTAGCATTTAATTTAACAAAAATAGTACTATTTTTTACAGTAATTATAGAACATAAAAAAGCAGATTCTTCGTTTGTAGGATTAATTATTTTTAAAAATTTATAATTACCTAAGTCTGATTTTTTATTTTGAATATCTTTTTCAATAAGTTCAATAGATTGTGGTTCAAGATTTAATTGTCTCCTCCATCTATTGACATTTTGCTCAACACCACCACCATCTCCTGAAAAATTTGTAACTGAAACATCTGCAAAAAGATTATCATAGGCAATAGTGTAGCTTGCAAGTCTCATTGATGATTCTTTGCCAATAACCCAGTTGCTTGGAACATTCCAGGTGAAAGATAATTGACTATCCTCAATTTTAAAATCTTGATTTTTATTAACTACCTTTAATTTGGGAATTTTGTAATATTTTATATGTTTATCATCATTACATGATAACGCCAAAATAAATACAAATATATATAACTTTTTCACTAGTATAATTTATGTAAAAATCAATATATCAAGAAATAGGATTATAGATAAATATTAAAATAAACTTGGATATAAAAAAAATTCTTTCTGTCCGTTATTTAGATCAGACCAATTTTCTATATCAAACTTGATACAAAATGCTGAGCAGGTAGGAAATTCATAGATAATACTATTAGTTAAATTTTGTGATAACTTGTGAAGTGATGGATTATGACCAAAAACTATTATTTCATTAAAATTATTAGGTATAGTATATATTATATCAATTAAGTGGCTTATTGATGCATTATATATATTATCATTAACTACTATGTTTTGAAAGTTGAAATTTAAATTTTCAGCAAAAATTTTTGCAGTACTTAAAGCTCTATTTGCACTACTTGAAATAAAATAATCTATACTTATTTTATTTTCTTTAAGTTTAGATGATATTAAGTTGGATTCTAAAATACCATTTTTGCTTAATGGTCTATCAAAATCACTTATCTGAAAACTACTCAAAGATGATTCAGCATGCCTAACTAGAATTATTTTTTTCATTTAAATATTTTTTAATTTTCTTTATTAAAGATTCAGGTAAACTTGTTTTTGTCTTTACTTGTTCTAAATCATCATCAATAAACATTTTCAAACTATCATAATTGTCCCAAATCATTTTAATTCTTTTTTTACCTAACCCTTTAACTGAATCTAATTTTGAACTAAATAAATCACTCTTCCTTTTTTTACGATGAAAATTAATTGAAAAGCGATGAACTTCGTCTCTAATATTTCTCAATAAATATAATGATGGTGATGTTTTGCTTATATTTTGTGGATCTGATTTTCCAGGCAAATAAACATCTTCAAGCTTCTTTGCTAAACCAATTACAGTAATATAGTCTAAACCTAGCTTATCAAGAGAACTTTTGGCTGCAGAAAGTTGACCTTTACCACCATCAATTAATATTAAATCAGGTAGTTTATTTTTTTCTATTAACTGTCTTTTATATCTTCTGAAAACAACTTCTCTCATTGATTCAAAATCATCTATTCCTTTTACTGTTTTAATATTAAAATGTCTGTATTCTTTTTTTTGAGGCTTACCATTGATAAAACATACTAAGCCAGCAACGGGATTTTTACCATTAATATTAGAGTTATCAAAGGCTTCTATTCTTTTAGGAATTACTGACATATTCAATGATTCTTTTAAATCTGATAAAATCTTTGGAACATAATCTTTTCTTTTAATTTTATTAAATAATATTTCTTTTAATTTTAGATCATTATTTTTTACACAAATTTGAAGTAATTTTTTTTTGCTACCAATTTTTGGATAAATAATTGATACTTTTTTATTAAATCGTTCAAGTAACCAATTTTTAATACTTTGCTTATTTTGAAGATTACAAGGAACAATAATTTCTTTTGGTATATCCATAGTCAAATGATAGTATTGAATCAAAAACTTATCTATTTCATTTGGTAAATCAAAAATATTATTAATTTTTAAATTAAAAGTTTCTTTTCCAACTAGAAGACCATTTCTTATACGCATAACAAATGCAACACCATAACTTTCTTTATAAGAAATATTAAAAATATCTTGATTTTCAAAATTTTGTGTTAGTTTTTTTTGTTTTTTAATAAACTCTTCTAAAGAAAATATTTGATTTCTTATTTTTGCAGCTTCTTCATATAGCATGTTATTACTTGCTTCTAACATAATATTATTCAAATACATTTTGACGTCATTATTTTTCCCTTTTAAAAAAGAAATTACCTTAGAAATCATTTCTTTATAATTATTTTTTGTCACTTTTTTCTTACTTAGACAAAAACCGCAAAAACATGTTTTCTTATTAGCTTTTCGAGAATTACTAATGTCAACACATGTTTTTAAAGGAAATACCGAATGAAGTGTTTTTAAAACAGATTTTAAATAATATACATCTGTGTAAGGACCAAAATATAAATTTTTGTCCTTAAAAATTTTTTTCTTTCTTATAATTTCTACTCTTGGAAAATCTTCATTATAAATAATTATATATGGAAAAGTTTTATCATCTTTCATAAAAACATTATAATGAGGCTTATGAATTTTAATTAGATTTGCTTCAGTTATTAAAGCCTCAACTTCAGATTCAACAATCATAACTTCAATATTAGCTGCTTTTGAAATCATGACCTTATTTTTTGAAGAACTATTGCTTTTATTAAAGTAAGAGGAAACTCTTTTTTTTAAATTTTTTGCTTTACCTATATAAAGAATTTTTTCTTTTTTATCTTTAAAAAAATATACTCCTGGATTATTAGGTAGGTTTTTAACTGTTTCCTTAATATTCAAATTATATCATTTATCTTGACAAAGTTCTATCAAAACACCTGGTGAAAATTTAGGGTGAATAAAATTAATTAATTTATTACCTGAACCAATTTGAGGTTTATCATAAACTAAAAATATTTTATGATATTTTAAATAAGAAATAGCATTTAAAATATTATCGACTGTTAATGCTATATGATGAATTCCTTGATTTTTTTTCATTAAAAATTTTTTTATTGTTTCATTATTTTTCAATGGTTCTACTAGCTCAATAACTGTATTACTTTTTCCTGTACCTAATTTCAATACATTAACAAGTTCAGATTGAACAATTTCTTCTTTTGATGATTTTAATCCTAAAATATCATTAAATAAATATTTAAGATTATTGAAATCTTTTGAAGCAATAGCAATGTGATCTATTTTTAATATTTCAAATTCTCTTTTAATTAATCAATTCTCCTAAAACATCATATTCATAAGCATTTGTAATCTTAACATCATAAAATTTACCAACATCAAGCTTTGTATTAATTTTTACATAATTATCAATTTCAGGTGCATCCCTAAAAGACCTTCCCAGCGACCATCCATCTTCGTTTGATACATCTATAATGATTTTTTCAACTTTATTTAATCTTTTTTTATTTTTCGATAAATTTATTTTTTGTTGAATTTTCATAATCTCTGCATAACGTTCTTCTTTTATTTTTTTTGGAACATTATCTTTATAATCAATAGCTGCGCTTGTACCTTCTTCCTCAGAATATTTAAAAACTCCTAATCTATCAAATTCTATTTCTTCTACAAAATTGATGAGGTTATCAAAATCCTTATCAGTTTCATTTGGAAAACCAACAATAACAGAAGTTCTTACTGCAATATTTTCATTAGCTTGTCTTAATAAATCAATTTTATTTTTTATTCCTGCAGAGTTTAATCCTCTTTTCATATTTTTTAACATCTTATCTGAACCATGCTGAGTTGGCATATCAATATAAGGAATTAATTTTTCTAACCTAGAAAATCTTTTAATCATTTTTCTACTTAAATGTGCAGGATGAGCATAATGCAATCTAATCCACTCAATATCTTTTACGTTATCTAATACATCTAAAAGCTCGTAAAGTGATGATTTTGGAAGTAAATCTGTTCCATAGGTTGTTGAGTCTTGAGCAATTAATAAAAGTTCTTTAACTCCTCTTTTGGCAAGATTACTTGCTTCTAGTACATTTTGCTCAAGAGTATTACTCTTCTGTAACCCCCTCATCATTGGAATTGAACAAAAAGAACAAATATTATCACAACCTTCAGCAATTTTTAAATAAGCATAATGTTTAGGTGTTAACAAAGATCTAAAATAATCGGGATCATCTTTTTTAAAGTCTTTTCCTGTAATAAAAGATAAAATTTCAGAATGATCAGATGTTCCAAAAAAAGCATCTACTTCAGGTATTTCTTTAATAAGATCATCTTTATATCTTGAAGAAAAGCAACCCATAACAATTAATTGTTTAATTAACCCTTTTTTCTTTAAATCTGTACACTCGATTATAGAGTCTACTGATTCTTCTCTTGCTACATCTAAAAATCCGCATGTATTAATGATAATTGTATCTGATAATTTTATATCATTTACAATATTATAATCTTGATGCTTTAATCCACCAATGAGTATTTCTGAATCTACTAAATTCTTGGCACAACCTAAACTGACAAAATATATATTATTATTCATAATTATTTAATTAGTGATTTTAAATAGTAATCTAAATCAAATTCTATTAAATCTTCAAATGATTCTCCAACACCAATAAAAGAAATTGGAATTAACATTTTATACATTATTGATAAAGCAGAACCACCTTTAGCTGTCCCATCCATTTTATTTAATATAACATTACTAAGTGGTAATACCTTACCAAATTCAACGGCCTGCTTAATACCATTTTGGCCAGTATTACCATCAATTGATATAAAAACAGATATTTCATCTGTTATACTTTTGACTACTCTAAAAATTTTTTCTAACTCGTTCATCAAATTTTTTGATGTATGAAGTCTCCCTGCAGTATCGATTATTACATAATCATCATTATTAGCAATTCCAGACTTTACACCGTCATATGCAATAGATGCTGGATCTTTCGTATTAGGGTTAGAAATAAAATTAATATAAGTTCTTTGAGACCATATTTTTAATTGTTCAACAGCTGCAGCTCTATATGTATCAGCGGCCACAAGCGTTACTGATTTTTTGTTTACTTTAAAGAAATTTGCTATTTTCGCTGCACTTGTAGTTTTACCAGATCCATTAACACCAACAATAATTATAACTTTTTTCAAATCGTGAGAGCGTATTTCTAGACTTTCGATTGATTTTTTTAATGAATTATAAAGAGCATTTTCCCATGTCTCATTTTTCTTAACTTTTTCTAAATTTTTTAAAGTTTCCTGAGTTAAATCCCAACTTAAATCAGATTCTAATAAACATTCTTCTATGTTAGATTTATCCTCATTACTTAGGGTTGAGAAAGATAAAATATTAGAAAAGGTTTCTTTAATTTTTGTTTGAGTATTGAAAATTTTTGAAAAAGTATTTTTAAATATTTTCATATTTCTTAATATTATTTAAATGGGTTTTCATATAACCAAGAGTACTAAAAAGCATTAAAAGTATTGTAATAATATAAAATGCATATGATATAAAATAATTAAAATTAAATACGAACATAATTATCATAATTACACATGAAAACATGAAATTTTTTCCTAATTGATTTGCTTGAGATATATAATTATAATTAATGGCTAGATAACAAGTTAGAGTTATTAAAAGCAAATCTCTAATTGAAATCAAAATAAAAAATATTAAAAATATAATACCACATTTTTGAATTAAAAAAATCAACATTACCATTAAACAAATTTTATCTGAAACAGGGTCAAGTATTTTTCCACTTTGAGTAACAACATTCAATTTTCTTGCTAAAAAACCATCAATAACATCAGTTAAAAAAATAATTAATAGAAATATTATAGAATAAATCTGATAAATGAAAAACTTTTCGTTTAGATTTAAGAAGTAAATCAAAGGAAACATTAAAAAAATTCTTGAAATTGTAATTAAATTTGGTAAAATCTTTAACATTTAGAATTTTCTTTCCATGTTAAACTCAATTGTATCAATCAAAAGACTTTTATATTTAGAATCTTCAAATTCTTTTAATTGATTATATGCTTTATTTGAAAATTTGTCAATCATTTGTTTTGTATAATCAATGCCTCCATTAGAATAAATTATATCTCTCAAATTATTATAATCATTTTTCTTTGCATAGTATTTAATTTTTGATAAAATCTTATCTTTTTTATCTAGATTATTAATGACATATATGTAAGGAAGAGTTAACATATTTCTCTTTAAATCTAACATAGCAGGTTTTCCAATATCTTCTAATTTACCAATAACATCAAATAAATCATCTTTGAGCTGATACGCTATACCTAAATACTCACCAAATTTTTCAATATTATTTTTCTTATCATCATTAGATACACTCAAATAACCCAATTTGCAGGATGCACTTATCAAAGAAGCTGTTTTATCAGAAATCATTTCGAAATAAATATCTTCAGACATATTTTTAAATTTAGCATGTTCTATTTGCAATATTTCTCCCTCACTAAGTCTTCTTGAAATATCTGATAAAATTTTTATATGTTCAAAATTATTAAAAGATGAGATATTACTTAACGATTTAGAAAACATATAATCACCAATTAAAACTGATAATTTATTTCCCCATATTTTATTGATTGTTGGCCACCCCCTCCTTATGTAAGATTTATCTACAACATCATCATGTAATAAAGTTGCAACGTGCAACATTTCTACTGTTGATGCAGATAAATAAGTCATATCATTAGATTTTCCAACTAGTCTTGCGCTTAAAATACAAAGCAAGGGTCTAAATTGCTTTCCTTTAAACTTTATAACATATTTCATAACCTTGTTTATCAAGTTAACATTTGATTCTAAAGATTTTTCAAGATATTTATTATATTTTTCTAAATCATCTTTTAATTCACTACTTATATGATTGATTATTTTTTTCATTCTTTAATTTTCATAAAATAAATACTTATTTCAAATAGCAAATACAATGGAATAACAACAATAATTTGACTTAATGGATCAGGAGGGGTGAAAAAAGCTCCTATGATAAAAAAGGCTAAAATAATACTTCGTCTATTTCTTCTTAAATAATCTTTAGATACAATTCCTATCCTATTGAAGATTATTAAAATAAATGGTAATTGAAAAACTACAGATGATATAATCATTAACCAAACTATATAAAATAAATAATTTTCTAGTGTATAATTTAAATTGATGTAGTTTAATGAAACAGATAAAGAAGTAAAAAATTTCAAGGAAATTGGAACTAAAACATAGTATCCAAATATTAAACCAGCAACAAAGAATAATATGTTCACAAAAAGATATTTAAATATTTTATTTATAGTAACTTTATTTTCAAATGCTGGTAAAATAAACACTAAAAATTGATATAAGATAATTGGCAAAGATAATAAAATTCCAAAAATAAGAGATAAACTGATTTTTATTAAAAAGATACTAGTAATTTTTAAAACTTGGAACGAGATTTTTAAGTCTTCTACCGGATTTATTAAAAAAGTAATGATGTGATTAGAAAAATAATAACTTAGAATCGAAAATAAAAAAATTGAAAAAAAACATTTTATTACTCTTTGTCTTAATTCTTCTAGATGATCAAAAAATGGTTTGTCTGATTTATTATTTATCATTTAATAATTTTTGTACGAATGCGTAAGGTGAAATTCTATCTTTAGATTTTTTTTCTAATTCTTTATTTAAACTACTAATTTTATTTTTTTTCCAAAATAAATTTAAAAGTTTATTAGTTAAAATTTTTTCAACTTGACTTGAATATCTTTTATCGATTTTATAATTTTTAAAACTATCTTTACTATTTAAAAAATTAAAGTGATTATTTAACTCATTAATTAATTCATCAATTCCTTCATCTTTAATTGCAATAGTTTTTAAAATTGGGTTTTTCCAATAATCTTGATCTAAAGTATCAGCATTTGATAGAATTTTTTTCAAAGAGACAATAAGTTTATCCGAATCCGATCTATCAGATTTATTGACAACAAAAATATCAGCAATTTCTAAAATCCCTGCTTTAAGAATCTGAATATCATCACCTGACTCAGGAACCAAAGTTAAAATAACTGAATCAACTTGTTCAACAACATCTATTTCAATTTGACCTACACCAACCGTTTCAAAAATAATAATATCATAATTTGCTAAAGAAAAAATATCAGCAATTTCATTTATATTATTAGATAGTCCACCCTTGCTTCCTCTAGAACCAAAACTTCTTATAAAAACATTATTGTCATCATAATAGTTAAGCATTCTTATTCGATCTCCTAATACTGCACCTTTTGTAAAAGGACTTGATGGATCTACTAATAAAACAGCTACTTTTAAATTATTTTCTCTATATTTTTTTATTAATAAATTTGTTATAGAACTTTTACCAGCACCTGGAGGACCAGTAATTCCAACTCTATGAGGCTTTTTATCAAATGGAAAACATGAAGAAATTTTATTTATTAAATCAAAATTATTATTTTCTACATGAGAGATTGCTTTTGAAATAGACTTATAATTATTTTTCTTTATTTCGGATAATAACTTTTCAAACACAACTTTTAACCAAAAGACTTCTTAAAAAACAAGTAATCAGGAATTAATACTCTATGTCCTTCTTTTAAAATTAATTGTCTATCTTCGAATAATTTTAAAATCCTAGATACTGTTTCTCTTGAAGTTCCTGACATATTAGCTATATCTTGCTGAAATGGTAAGTTTTCAATAGTTACTTTTCCTTTTCTAATCACCCCTATTTCTTCAGCTAAATTTAATATTGATACACCTATACGATGCTCAGCATCTGATAAAGATAAAGCTTCAATATGCTGATCAGATTTTCTAAGTCTTTTGGCTAGTTCTCCCATTAATCCCAAAGATACAGAAAAATGATTTTTTAATAAATTTATAAAATCTTCGCTACTTATTGCTAATAACTCACAATTTTCTTGAGCTAACGCATTTGCTGACCTTGATTCGCCATCAATTATTGCCATTTCACCGAAGACTTCCATTTCTCCTAACATAGCTAAAATAACTTCTTTTCCTTCATCATTAACTCTTGTTATTTTAACTGTTCCTTTTTTAATAATGAAAACAATATCACCAAATTCTTCTTCTAAGATAATCATACTTCCTTTAGGATATTCTCTCACACTTACAAGAGAAGATATTTTTTCAAGAACAGTATCATCTAATTTTTCAAAAATAGAAACGGAAGAAATAAAATCTTTATGCATAAAAAATCTCCAAAATTTTAATAACAGAATTTAACTTAAATTAAATTAATTTTTTACTTATTTTATTTAAGTATAGTATCTTATCTAAAAATAAATCGTATATTTCGTGGTTAATTTTTAATTATTAAAATAATAAATATGAGTGCAAAAGGTTCAGAATTAAAAAGAGTTAGGCAATCACGAAAAGCAAATTTGATTAATAAATCTTATAAATCAAAAATTAGTACTGCTGTTAAAAATGTACTAAACGAAAATAAAAAAGATTTAGCTGAAAAAAAATTAAATGAAGCTGTAAAATTGATTGATAAAGTTGCTTCCAAAGGTATTATTCATAAAAATAAAGCAGCAAATAAAAAATCTAACTTATATAAACATTTAAATAGTTTATAAATCTACGTTAAAATCAGGCTTTCTATAATTAGGAGAATCTTTCGTGATATTAATATCGTGAGGATGACTTTCTATTATTCCAGAAGAAGTTATCTGTACAAATTGTGCTTTATCTTTTATCTCAGATATATTTTTTGAACCACAATATCCAAAACAAGATTTAATACCCCCTACTAATTGATCGATTGTATCATTTAATTTACCTTTGTAAGGAACTAAACCTTCAATACCTTCAGGAACTAATTTTTTACTAGACTTTAAATCTTGGAAATATCTATCGTGACTACCTTCTTTCATTGCTGCAACAGATCCCATACCTCGATAAGATTTATAACTTCTTCCATCACGTAAAACAACCTCACCAGGGGTTTCTTCTAATCCTGCAAAAATACTTCCAAGCATTACACTACTAGCACCAGCAGCAAGAGATTTTGCAATATCACCTGAATACCTCATACCACCATCAGATATAATTTTTTTACCAAGTTTATTAGCCTGCTCAAAACAATCAATTACAGCTGATAGTTGAGGGACACCAACACCTGCAACAATTCTTGTTGTACAACTAGACCCTGCTCCTATACCAACTTTAACTATATCAGCACCACAATCTATAAGAGCTTTTGTACCTTGTCCTGTTGCAACATTCCCAACAATTAAATCAATATTTGAATGTACTTTTTTTATCTGCTCAACTGTTTTTAAAACACTTTTTGAATGTCCGTGAGCAGTATCAACTACTATGCAATCAACTTGTTTTTCAACTAAAGCAGCAACACGATCAAGAGTGTTTTTTTCTATACCAACAGCAGCACCTACTAATAGTCGACCGTGAATATCAACTGCAGCATTTGGATGGTCTTCTTTTTTTAATATATCTTTTACAGTAATAAGACCTTTTAATAATCCATTTTTATCTGTAACTAAAAGCTTTTCTATTCTGTGCTTTTGTAAAACTGACTTTGCTTGCTCAAGAGTTGTACTCTCAGGAACGGTTACTAAATTTGAAGATGTCATTCTATCTTTTACTTCTAAATCAAAGTTATTTTCAAACCTTATATCTCTATTTGTTAAAATACCTACAAGCTTTTTATTTTTAATTACAGGAAGTCCAGAGACTTTATAATTAGCCATAATTTCAAGAGCTTTTCTTATTTTAAATTCCGGTTCAATAGTTATAGGGTCAAGAATCATACCACTTTCAGATCTTTTTACTTTATCTACTTCAAAAGCTTGTTGTTCAATAGAAAAATTTTTATGTATTATACCTAATCCACCTCTTCTGGCAAGTGAAATTGCCAATTTACTTTCTGTAACTGTATCCATAGCTGCACTAAGAAAAGGAATATTTAACTTTAATTTAGTTGATAAGTTAATAGATAGATCAACCTCTTTAGGCAAAACTGATGAAAAGTTTGGCTTTAATAATACATCATCAAATGTAAGAGCTGTTTGTAGTTTTTTATTCATATTAAACAATTTTTAAAATTTTAATCATAGATATTTCCAAAACTTAATTCAACTTGACTTAATATCTCAGTAGATTTTACAAGTTTTTTAATTTTATTATGATCATCATATAAAGGCCTATCAATATCTAAAAAATCAATATACTTTCTTATAATTTCATGAGCTTCAATAACACCTTCACCAAACTTATGTTTTCTAAAATCTAAAGCTTGAGCTGCAGCAAAAAATTCAATTCCTAAAATCCCATAAGCATTATCTAGTATTTGAAAATTTTTTAAAGCAGTATTCATCCCCATTGATACAAAATCTTCTTGATCTGCAGCTGCAGGTATTGATTGAATACTAGCAGGTGCTGATAATATTCTTTGTTCAACAATTTGTGTGTCTGCAGTATACTGGCTTAACATTAATCCAGAAAACATTCCAGCTCCTTTAGTTAAAAATGCAGGTAATCCATTACTTAAGGCAGGATTATTTAACCTATTCATTCTTCTTTCAGACAGAACAGAAACCATAGTTACAGCTGCTCCAAGCATATCAAGAGGTAAAGAAACTGGAGTTCCTTGAAAATTTGCGCCAGATAATTGTATTTTTTGATCAACAAAAAATATTGGATTATCACCCACACCATTAAGCTCAATTTCTACTTGTTTTTGGCAATAATCAGCATAATCAATAGCAGCTCCTATTACCTGAGGAGTAGATCTTAAAGTATAGGCATCTTGGACCTTTGTATTTAAAGTTCCATTTAATAAATCACCATTATTCAAAATTTTTCTTAATGCATTTGAAGATTTAACTGCTCCTTTAAATCCTCTTACTTCATGAATCAATTTATTTAATGGACCAAGATTAGCAATCAATGCATCCATTGACATAGCAGCAGCAATATTTGCTTGTTTAAACCACTTTTTTGTATCGAAAATAAATAATGCACTCATACCAGTCAAGAAATTTGATCCATTTATTACAGACAAACCATCTCTTGCTTCTAAACCAGGTATTTTAATACCAGCTTTTTCCATAGCTTCTTTTGCATTTAATAATTTATTATTAAAATAAGCTTTTCCTTCCCCCAATAAAACAAGTGCAATTTGTGACATAGGTGCTAAATCACCGCATGCTCCAACTGAACCTTTAGCGCAAACATAAGGAGTAACTCCTTTATTAAGCATTTCAACTAAAGTTTCTGTAATTATTAATCTGCATCCAGACATACCTTTTGCGTGAACGTTAATTCTGCTTAACATTGCAGCTCTTACATGTTCAATCGGTGCTGGATCACCAATACCTGCAGCATGATTATATACTAAATACTTTTGAAAATCTTTGATTTGATCTGGGTTTAATATGGTTTCAGAAAATTCACCTATTCCAGTATTGATACCATACATTATTTCGCCATCAGCAATTTTCTTATCAACTAATGATCTACATTTTTTAATTTTTTCAACAGAATCTTTTGAAAGCTTTATTTTACAATTATTTCTAATTACTGATACTAAAAAATCAACTGTTAAATTTTTTCCATTTATTTCTTTAGTCATATCTATTTTTTTACTAATTAATTTTATAAGTTATCACAATATCCATTCATTATCCTAAAAATTTATCAATTTCATTTACCACATACTCTGAACTATTGAACCTAGTATAATCAGCTGGTAATGAATCTAATATTATTTGGCCATAAGATTTATTAAGTATCCTAGTATCAGCAATAATACAAACACCTGTATCATTTTGATGTCTAATTAATCTTCCAAATCCTTGTTTTAATTTTAAAATTGCTTCAGATAGCTGATAGTTTATAAAAGGATCCATATTTTTTTCTCTGAATTGTTCAATTTTTGCTTCAATAATTGGATTGTAAGGGTTTGAGAAAGGTACTTTAAGAATAACTAAAATCTCTAGCTTATCATTTGGTAAGTCTATCCCCTCCCAAAATGAAGCAGTACCAAATAAAATTGAGTTTTTATTTGATAAATAATTTTTTAATAATATTTCTTTAGATGTAGTTTTATCTTGAAAATAGATATTATCAAAATTTGATAACATATTTTTAAAATTTAAAATCTGTTTGTAGGAAGTACATAAAACCAACGTTCTTTTTGATACTTTTCTTCTAATATCTAGTATCATATTTTTTAACTCTAAATTATAACCATCACTATCAACATTTTCATTCGAACTATTAATAAATAATTTTATTTGATCTTTCAAAAAAAATGGTGATAAAAATCTTTTTGTTTTAAAAGATTTTTCAGAAAAAAGACTATTTATTCCAATTTCATTTAAAATGAAATCAAAAGAATCATCTACAGTTAAAGTAGCTGAGGTTAAAATTATTGAACTAAACTTTTTATAAAAAAATCCAAAAACTTCTTCAATTTGTAATGGAACAGAATTAAAAGAAAACAATGAAATTTTATTATTATTTATGTAAGCTGATATCCATTTAATTTGATTTTTTGAGCTCATAAAAATATTGTTTAATGAATTATCAAGTTCTTCAAACCTACTTTTTATGATAGACATATCAAGCTTTTGAATTCTTGATAAAGTGATAGAATCATTTTTTTCAATTAAATTATAAAATAGTTCTAAATGATTTTTAAAAACTAAGAATTTTTCTAAAAAACAACTAAAGTCTACCTTATTTTCTTCACTTAGCTTAAATCTAATATCATGTTTACCATTAAATTTAAGCTTAGAAACTAAAAGATCATCAGCAAAATCATTTGTTATTTCTCTGTAACTTTCAATAAAATTCTGAAATTCTAATTCAATTTTTGCCTTAAAATTTCCAAGGTTACTATAGCTTTCACTTTCATAATTCTGAGATAATACTTTATCAATTAGGGTTATAGTTGAATTGTAAAGCCCATTCATATATTTTGAACTTATAAACTCTTTTAAATGCATTCTGCAATTTTCAGTAATTTTATGACCTTCATCAATAACACATAAATTAAAATCTTCAAAAAGTGATTCTTCTTTATTGTAAATTGTTGCTAGAAGCGAGTGATTTATAACTAACAAATTTGATTTTTGAACTTCTTCTTTTAATTTATTATAAAAACATTTAGTGTTATCACTTTTATGAAAGCTACAAAATTGATAATCATAATTAATCAAATCCCACAAATGAAATAATCTATCAATTTGAAAACTATTACATTCACTAATATCACCTGTTTTTGTATTTTTAATCCATATCATTAATGATAATAATTCATAAATATCACTATCATTTAAAGCATCTAAGTTTTCCATTATTCTTTTAAATCTTTTTACACAAATATAGTTTTTCATGCCTTTAACTAAACTTGCTTTTATTGAAACATCTAATGCTTTTGATAATGATGGGATATCTTTATGAAAAAGTTGTTCTTGCAAGTTATGAGTACTTGTTGATAATAATATTTTATTATCATAAGAATTAAGTATTGCTGGCACTAAATAACCATAACTTTTACCTAATCCTGTTTCAGCCTCAGCGACAAATATTGAATTATTATCAAATGATTTCATGACATTTTTTGAAAATTCATATTGAGATGCTCTAAATTCATAATTAGTAATTTTAGAATCTAAAATTCCATTTTCAATGTATATTTCTTCAAAATTTAATTTTTTATTCGATTTAGATTTGTATTCAAATGAATTACTTTTATAGTTATTATTAATACTGATATTTTTATGATTATTTTCATTAATATCTATTTTATAATTAATTAAATGAAAAAAAAGATTTTTATTTATATACATAGTATCTTTGTAACACTTATAAATATCATTAATAGTATTTAAATCGCACATAAAAACTCTATCTAATAATTTTAGAAATAAATCACCTGAACTTTTAGCATCATCTTCTGCCCTATGAGAGTTTCCTGTTGCAATATTAAAATCATTGCATAATGACTCTAATTTGAATGAATTTGATGAATAATAAAAAATTTTTGATAATAAGTAAGTGTCACATATATAATTATGATCAAAAATATTATAAGTATTATTAAAGGAATTATGTAAAAATTTTAAATCAAAATCTATATTATGTCCAACTAAGGGAAGATTGTCAATAAATGATACAAAATCTGAAGCTATATCTAAAAAAACTTTTTCATTCAAAACATCAGAATTTTTAATTCCTGTCAAGTTAGTTATAAAAGGTGAAATCAACTTATTTGGTTTAACTAATTTTGTAAAAGAATCAACAACTTTACCAAATTCATACTTAACAGCTGAAACCTCTATTATTTCATCAGTTTTAAAATCTAATCCAGTAGTTTCTACATCAATTGCAACAAAACGATCTAAATAAATAGAATTTAAATCCATATCCATACTATTTATATTAGCTTAAATATAATTTTACTCGCTATCAACTAAAAAAGTAGGGTAATGCAGTTCAAAACGATGCCAGTGATAATATTTACTAATGTAAAAAAGAATGAAATGGAATATAAATAAATAAGGGAAGATAGTCATTAAAAAAATATTAAAAAGAGCTAGAGGATAAATCAATGAACGAACCATGTCTTTTTTATAAAATCGAAAAAAAGAATAAAAGTTAAAACCTATAGAAGTTATTGATATAATTGAAATTAAAGGATCATTATTAATAAATCCTAAATAAAAAGAAACACTCACTAAAATAATAGTGCAAAGTACTTTCCAATCGAATTTTTTAATTTTAAAATTTTTATTACTATAATTGTCAAGGTTAATTTTCGACATATAAAGACTCAAATAAAATAAAAAATATGGTAATAAAAAAATTATATCATATAGTGAAAAAAATCTACTTGTTATGATTTTTTTTGTATAAAACCAGCCACTGAAAAAAAGCAAACATGATTCGATAAAATAATAAATTAATTTATTTTTAAAATATTTTTTACATATTCCAAAACATATAATTAACAAAACTCCAACTATTGTGTTTATTATAGAAACAAATAGTAATAATAAAAGTCCTACAAAAATTAAAATTTTTATTAAAAGTTCAAATTTTTCAAAAGAATATTTTGTTTCTATATGTTTGAAATTCTCATCTCTTTCATTAACATCATATATTTTATTAAAAATATAAAAACTACTTAATATCATAGATAAACCTAAAAATAATAATAAATAGCCAAAATTGAACGAAAATAAAAATTGAGGATTCAATTGAGATAAAAATAAATTTAAATAAACCCCAACACATATCATCAACCAAGAAAAATAATAATTCATTGGGTTAAAGAAAAAAAACTCATCAAATAATGGAACTATTTTCTTATGAATAGGATGATCTCTAAAAAATTTTTTAAACATTATCGTATTTTATGTAAATTTTTCAGATAGTCTTTACTTACACCCTTAGTGGTATATTCACCATTAAAACAAGACGTATCAAATGATTTAATTGAACTACTAGAAACTGAACTTACCAAATCTTCTAAATCTTGATAAATTAATTTATCAGCATTAATTGAATTACAAATTTCATCAATTGATTTGTTATGTGCAATTAACTCTTCAACATAAGGCATATCAATTCCATATACGTTTGGATACCTAATTGGAGGTGATGCACTTGCAAAATAAACTTTATTTGCGCCAGCATCTCTTGCCATTTGTATAATTTGCTTACTGGTAGTTCCTCTAACAATAGAATCATCAATTAACAAAACTATTTTATTTTTAAAAACTTTTGTAATGGTATTTAATTTTTGTTTAACTGATTTTTTTCTAATTTTTTGTCCAGGCATTATAAATGTTCTACCTATATACCTATTTTTAACAAAACCCTCTCTTAATTTTTTATTAAGTTCTATACTTAATGGTAAAGCACTAGTTCTACTAGTATCAGGTATAGGTATTACAACATCTATATCATTTAGTTCATCAACAGTTAATACTTTCTTAATTTTTTTTGCTAAAGAAACACCCATCTTCAGTCTTGAATTATAAACATTTATATTATCTATAGTACTATCAGGTCTTGCAAGATATACATATTCAAAAATACAAGGAGTATGATTAACTTTCGTTTTATATAAATTATTAAACACATTTCCATTATTATCAATAAATATAGTTTCACCTGGTTTTACATCTCTCTCTATTGAATAACCTAAACAGTCTAATGCAACACTTTCAGATGTAAACATATACTTAGAATCATCTTTCTTACCAAAAATCAATGGTCTTATTCCATTTGGATCTCTAAAAGCAACCATACCATATCCAGAAATCATTATAATTACTGAATAAGCTCCTTCAACTCTACTATGAACCTCGTCAACAGCATTAAAAACATCTTCTTTAGTTAAAGAAATCTGTCTTTTGTTTTGTAACGCATTAGCAAAAATATTTAGTAAAACTTCTGAATCTGAATTTGTATTAATGTGCCTTAAATCTTTTTTAAATAATTCATTTCTTAATTTATCAGCATTTACAAGATTACCATTATGAACAAGAACTAATCCGTATGGTGAATTTACATAAAAAGGTTGTGCTTCTTCAAAGTTATAAGAACCAGCAGTAGGATATCTTGTGTGACCTAAACCAATAGAACCAGAGAGTTTCATCATTTCTTGTTCTGAGAAAACATCTCTTACCAAACCATTGTTTTTATATATATTAAGCTTACCTCGCTCATTAAAAGTTGCCATACCTGCAGCATCTTGACCTCTATGCTGTAATACAGTCATAGCATTATATAAAGTTAAACAAGCGCTGGGTTTATTTGTATGAACACCTACTATTGCACACATATTTTATTCTTTCTTATCTTTTTTTAAATCTTCATTTTCAGGAAAATCTTTTAAATGATAATCTACGTAAGAATCTATTATTCCATATAAATTCAACATTAAAAGCCACCAAAAACTTCTGTTTCTATCGGAAATATTAGACATATCTTTTGCTAATTGAAATTCTTTTAACCAATAAAACTTCATACTCATTAATGCAAAAGCTTTAAATGGCTTATTATTTTCAAATTGTCCAATGGGAATCATACCTTTCCCAATTGAAAAGACATTTAATTTCCAGTCGTGATTAATTATTTTTTTTGTTGTATCGCTTTCAGCAACATTAATCGCAAAAATAAAATTAAAAATAATAATAAAAAATAATTTAATTATCATTAAAAATTGCCTCTATCTCAACTTGAGAATTTTTTGGAAGTTTACTTACCTCAACAACTGAACGTGCGGGAAAAGAATCATTTTTAAAATACTTTTCAAAAACTTTGTTTAAAATATCAAAATTTGATAAATCAACTAAAAATACAGTTAATTTTACTATATCAGATAAGCTTTTATCTCTTTCTTCTAAAATACCATTAATATTTTTTAAAACCTGGTAAACCTGCTTTTCAAAATTTTCTGAAACTAGGTTACCATCTAAATTTAATGGTATTTGACCAGAAGTAAACGTAATACCACCTTGAACTTTTATAGCTTGCGAATAAGGACCAATAGCTTTTGGACTTTTATTTGTTGAAATAATTACTTTATTCACAATAAAAATCCAAAAGATACAAACATTCTTTACTAATCTTTATTTTGTATATCATTGTAATTAATATCCAATTCTCTATTAGCCTGAGCCTCATTTAATCTTCTAACAGGTGTTTTATATGGACTAGTTATTAAATAACTAGAATCTGAGTCAATTTTTTGATCTATGTTAATCATTGCTTCTGCAAAATCTTCAAGTGTTTGTTTATCTTCTGTTTCTGTTGGCTCAATCATAATAGATTCTTTTATATTTGTTGGAAAATAAACAGTTGGAGCATGATAGCCATAATCTAGTAAAGACTTTCCTATGTCTAGTGCTTTTGCTCCTCTGTCTTTTTGTTTAACAGCTGAAATAACAAATTCATGTAATGTCCCATCTGAAAATGGAATTTCATAATTTGAGCTTAATAAATACTTCAAATAATTAGCATTTAAAACAGCATATAAAGCAATATCTTTCAAACCTTTATTACCTAAGCTAAGTATATATACATATGCTCTAACTAAAATACCAAAATTTCCATAGAAAGTATGAACCTTACCTATCGTATTTTTATTATTATCTATAAAATATGATCCATCTTTCTTATTAATAAATCCTGAAGGAAGATATTTTTTTAATTTAGAATGAACAGCAACTGGTCCAGAACCTGGACCACCACCTCCATGAGGTGTAGAAAATGTTTTATGTAAATTAATATGCATAATATCAAAACCCATCAACCTAGGCTTAGCTATTCCCACAAGAGCATTTAAATTTGCACCATCCATATACATTAAGCCATCAACATCGTGAATCATTTTAGAAATTTTCTCAATATTATCTTCGAAGAGACCTAAAGTATTAGGCTGAGTTAGCATTAATCCTGCTACTTCATCATCAATTAATTCTTCTAAATGACTAATATCAACTCTTCCTCTAGAATCTGATCTTACTTGTCTTACATTATATCCAGTCATTATTACACTGGCAGGATTAGTTCCATGTGCTGTTTCAGGAATTATTACATATTTTTTAACATTATTTTTATCTTCATGATATTTTTTCATAAGAAGTAAACCAACCATTTCACCTTGTGAACCTGCAGATGGTTGTAATGTAATCCCTTCCATTCCTGTAAGTTCTAATAAAATATTTTCTAAATTTGAAAATATTTCCAAAGCACCTTGAACAGTTACATCTGTTTGATTAGGATGTATTAATGAAAAACCAGGATGAAGTGCAATTGCATCATTGATTTTTGGATTATATTTCATTGTACAAGATCCAAGAGGATAAAAGTTTTTATCCACGTGATGATTTTTAATTGATAAATTTGTATAGTGTCTAACAACTTGAAATTCTGTTACTTGAGGTAAATTTAATTTTTGTTTTCTTATTAACTTATCTGGAATATACTCACTAAGTTTATATTTAGGAACTGAGGACTTTGGAACTTTATATCCATTACATCCATTATTACTTTTATCAAAAATAAGAGGTGTATTAATTATCATTTTTTATCATTCTTTCTATAATTTTAAATCCTTTATTTAATATATCATCTAACAAAAAACTTTTATCAATTTTTAATATTGCCATATACCTTGAACCTCCACCATTAATATCAAGTTGTGATGCTATTTTTTTTACTATATCTCCCGCACTAAAAGATTGATCTAAATCTTTTGTTATGGAGCAAACAATCATATTTTGATTATTAAAGTTTAAACCAACAAGTCCAATACCATTATTTTTAAGATTTTCTCTAATTAAATCAGATAAGATATTTGGCTTGATATTTAAGCTGAAACTATCAATATAAATAAAAATATTATCAAGCTTTATCTTCTTTTGTTGAATTAAATTTTTAATTTTAAACTTTGATTCTTTAACATTCAAACCATCTATCTCTTTTTTATATTTTTTATTAGATGATAAAATATTTTCTAACTTATTAACCATATCTTCTTCATTACACATTAAAATATTTTTAATTTCATGCAACAGATTATTTTTCTCTCTCAAATAAGAAAAAGCATAACTTCCTGTCAAAGCTTCGATTCGTCGAACACCAGATGCTAAAGAACTTTCTGAAATAATTTTAAAAAGACCTATTTCAGAAGTTCTATCTACATGAGTACCACCACACAGCTCTTTTGAAAATCCTTCAACATTTACAACCCTAACATTATCACCATATTTTTCTCCAAAAAGTGCTTCAGCTCCATCTGATTTAGCATCTGAGTATTTTTTAATATCAATATCTAGTGCAATATTTTTTTTGATAGTATTATTTACAATATCTTCAATTTCATTCAACTCAGATTGTTTAATTTTTTTATAGTAGGTTAAATCAAATCTTAAATAATTATAAGATACTAAAGATCCTGCTTGCTGCACATCGTTACCTAGAACAATCTTTAAAGCTTTATGCAATAAATGTGTTGCAGTATGATTTTTTTTTATAAAGTTTCTTCGTTCTGAATTAATTTTTACATTAACCTTATCTTTAAAGTCTTTTTTTATTTTTCCTTTTTCAAAATATCCATAATGACAAATATCATCACCATATTTATAAGTATCTGAAACAATAAACGTAAAATTATCATTTGATATAGTCCCAATATCACCAATTTGTCCTCCAGATTCTGCGTAAAAAGGTGTTTTATCAAGAACTATTTCATAATTATCAGCACTTTGCCTATATTTCATAATATTTGAATTAGAATTAGATGATTCATAACCAATGAAATTTGAATTTTTATTTGTATTTTTTAAAATAGTCCAATCAATTTTTTGATTATCAAGTTTAAATTTATTGGATTGTCTAGCTTTATCCTTTTGTTCATTCATTAAAAAATGAAACTTCTTTTCATCTATACTTATTTTTTTTTCTTGGGCCAATAATTGAGTTAAATCTAAAGGAAATCCGTAGGTATCATAAAGTTTAAAAACATCTTCACCAGAGATTTGATTTCCATTTAATTTAGAACAAATCTCTTCAAATATTATAAGTCCTCTATCTAAGGTTTTACCAAAAGATTCTTCTTCTGATTTGATAACTTTCACTACATAATCTCTTTTATCAATCAATTCTGGATATGAATCACCTAAAATACTTATTAATGTATCATAAAGTGAATAAATAAAAGATTGCTTTATTCCTAAAACTCTTCCAAATCTAGCTGCTCTTCTTAAAACTCTCCTAACAACATACCCCCTGCCTTCGTTCGAAGGCATAATCCCGTCAGAAATCGAAAAAGAAACCATTCGTAGATGATCAGCTATTACTCTATGAGGAACACCATTGTCAAAACTATAATTTTTATTTGATATTTTTTCGATATGTTCAATTATTGGATAAAACAAATCAGTCTTATAATGATCATCTAAATTATTTAATGTAGATACCATTCTTTCTAGACCTAATCCTGTATCCACATGCTTTGATGGTAAATCTTCAAGCTTTCCATTTTCCAACCTATTATATTGCATAAAAACTAAATTCCATAGCTCACGATATTCATCAGTTTTATTTACTCCATCTTTACTCTGCTTATCGATCTGACCAATATAATAATGAATCTCTGAACAAGGACCACAAGGACCAGTATCTCCCATTTCCCAAAAATTTTCTTTATTTCCAAATTTCAAAATTCTATTTGGATCTATATCTGTAAATTTTTCCCATATTTCTTTAGATTCGTTATCGTCTTCATAGATAGTAACCCATAGTCTTTTTTTATCCAATTTCCATATATCTGTTAATAATTCCCATGACCATATAATAGATTCTTTTTTGTAATAATCTCCAAATGACCAATTACCTAACATCTCAAAAAAAGTATGATGATATAAATCTACACCTACTTCTTCTAAATCGTTATGCTTTCCACTTACTCTTATACATTTTTGAGAATTAACAGCTCTTTTAAAATCGGCTGTTTTTTTATCTAAAAAAATATCTTTAAATTGATTCATACCAGCATTTGTAAATAATAAAGTAGGATCATCAGATGGAAATACAGAAGAACTTCTTACAAACTTATGTGATTTGGCTGCAAAAAAATCAATGAAATCTTTTCTTATTTTTTGCGAACTGAATTTCATTAGAAAATTACTTGAGTTTCAATCTGAGTTGTTTTAACAGGTCTAAATCCATCATTTTCAAAGACATATGATTTTCTTCCTTTTAAAATTAGAACCATATTATCAGCCATCTCAACACCTATATTATATCCAAATAAGGTGTTTTCATCAGGTTTAAAACTGAACGGCTTGTCTGAATAGCTTTGCTGATAGAAAATTTCTGCAATTCTAACTTTTTGAATAATTGATGTATCTATATCAAGCTTTGTGTAAAAAGTACTATTTTGATCAGACTTGTAATCATTTATACTATTATCCCATTTATCACCATTCATGTATTGATACATCATTTCTAGCTGAAAAATTTTGAGAAAATTACTTGTTATGCTAAGATTAGCACCTTTAGATTTACCATATAGATATAGTTTATCTTCTTTTGTAACAACTACATTTGATCCATCTTTTTGAACAACCATAGCTCTAGTATGGTCATAATTTTGGTCCCAATAATTAAACAGATAATTTTCTGAATTTTGTCTTAAATCTAAAGATAGAGTCACTTTATCCCACTCTGCAGTAAAACCAATAGGGATAAAACCAAATCCTAATCTATCATCAAAACTATTATAATTATCTGTTTCAGTTTCAGGATTATAAGGATTTAATGTTTCACCAGAAAGCTGTGAAAACTCAGAAAATAACTTCATTCTACTATTAAGATTATATGTTAAACCTAAAGAAATACCTGCAACTTGATTTTTATCATTTAAATCTAATAGATTTGAATAATTTTCCATTTCAGATTCAGCAGCTTCAATCATACCTTGACAATCAGAAACTTGAGAGTCACAAAATTCGTTCAACATATTTATAAATGTT
>NZPQ01000040.1 GCA_002693365.1 Fidelibacterota bacterium | reverse complement strand
GCTTTTTGTGGGCGATGAGAGACTCGAACTCCCGACTTCCTCCTTGTAAGGGAGGCACTCTGAACCAACTGAGTTAATCGCCCTTATTAAAACTAAATACCTACAGCTAATTTAATAACTTCTTCTACTTCTTTCACAAAAGATATTTTTAAATCTTTTTTTACTTTATCAGGAATATCTTCTAAATCTTTTTTATTTAAAAAGGGAACTATAATATGTTTTAATCCTGATCTATGTGCTGCAGTTGATTTTTCTTTTAAACCTCCGATAGGAAGCACATTACCTCTCAATGAAATCTCCCCAGTCATTCCTAGTTTATTTTTAATAGGTTTATTTGTAAGCAGAGAAACAATAGAAGTTATCATTGCAACACCAGCTGATGGACCATCTTTTGGGATAGCTCCAGCAGGTACATGAATGTGTATATCAAACTTTTTATAAAAATCTTCGCTTATATTAAACTTATCAGCATTAGTTCTTACATATGAGTAAGCAGCTTCAGCTGATTCTTTCATAACATCGCCTAATTTACCTGTTAATTTCAGTACTCCTTTTCCAGGCATTTTAGAGGCTTCAATAAATAAAATATCACCTCCAAAAGCTGTCCAGGCCAAACCAATAACAACTCCTGGCTTTGTACATCTTTCAGCTACATCAGAAAAAAATATTTCAGGTCCTAATAGTTTAGATACTTCTTTTCCATCAATTTTAGTTGATTTGTATTCACCTATTGAAATATTTTTTGCAACTTTTCTACAAACATTTGCAATTTGTCTTTCTAAATTTCTGACTCCTGCTTCTCTAGTATAAGAATCTATTAAAACAGATAATGCTTCATTATTTAAAGAAATTTCTTTCTTCTTCAAACCATGCTCTTTAATCATTTTAGGAAGTAAATGTTTTTTCGCAATTTGTATTTTTTCATCATGAATATAACCACTAAAATCTAAAACTTCCATTCTATCTAAGAGTGGTCCTGGTATTTGATCTACTCTATTTGCAGTTGTAATAAACATAATATTAGATAAATCAAAATCAACTTCCAAATAATGATCATTAAAAGAAAAATTTTGTTCTGGATCCAACACTTCTAATAAAGCACTGGAAGGATCTCCTCTAAAATCAGTTCCAAGTTTATCTATTTCATCTAAAATAAAAATAGGATTTTTTGTACCAGCTTTCTTTAAACTAGTAATTATTCTACCTGGCAATGCACCGATATATGTACGTCTATGCCCCCTAATTTCAGCTTCATCTCTTACACCACCTAAAGATATTCTAACAAACTCTCTGCCCATGGAATTAGCAATATCTTTTCCAATTGAAGTTTTTCCTGTCCCTGGAGGTCCAGCAAAACACAATATAGGACTTTTGATTACATCACCTTTTTTACTTCTAGATCTTTTTAAATTTCTAACCGCTAGATGCTCAATAATTCTTTCTTTTACTTTGTCAAGACCATAATGACCTTCATCTAATACCTTACTTGCATGTTTTATGTCTTCATTATCTTTAGATTCATTTTCCCACGGTAATTCAATAAGCCAATCTAAGTATGTTCTAGTTACAGTGTATTCTGGAGAATGTGTTGGTATTTTTTGAAGACGTTTTAATTCTTTATTTGCAACTTTTGTTGCTTCTTCTGACATCTTTATTTTATCAATTTTTTCTTTTAATTCATCAAGTTCAAGTGATGAATCCTCATCACCTAATTCTTTTTTAATTGCTCTTAGTTGTTCTCTTAAATAATATTCTTTTTGAGATTTTGAAATTTCACCTTGAACATCAGCTTGAATTTTATCTCCAAGCTCCAATCTTTGAATTTCTCTATTGATAATCTTGATTGTTAGCTTAATTTTTTCTTTTACATCAAGTTTCTCTAAAATTTCTTGTTTTTCTTTAGTAGGAATATTAATTACTGAAACTGCTTTATCAGAGATCTGAGATGGATCTTTAATATTAATTAATATATTTGTCTGCTCTTCTGAAAGATATGGTGCTATATTAATTAAATTAGAAAATAATTTTTTTAATGTAGAGCAAAGCTTATTTAATTCTTCAAAAGGATATAAAGTTTCACTAAGTTCATTTATTGTTGATTTAAAATATGGAGTATTAGATGTTATAGAATTTATTTCAACCCTCCTTATTCCTTTTACAATAGCAGACTTAGAATTATCAGGCATATCAAAAATTTTCATTACAGTTGCTAGCGTTCCTGTTTTATATAAATCATCATCCAATGGAGATTCTACATTTCCATCTTTTTGAGCAACAACTACAATATCTTTATTTGCTGAACTATCAATATCTTTAATTAAATCTAAAGAAGCTTTTCTTCCAATATAAATAGGTATAATCTGATTGGGAAAAAGTACAGTGTTTCTAAGTGGTAAAACAGAATATTCCATAAACTACATAACCTCATTTTTTAAATAATTAAGTACAAAATTTATGCCAAAAAATATATATATGCTAAAATGTCAGATTTTTTTATTATATAGTCTAGCTTGCTGGTCAGCATGATATGATGACCTGACTAATGGACCAGATTCGACAACATTAAAACCTATCTTCATTCCGTATTCTTTATATTTCAAAAATTGAGAAGGATCAACATATCTCTCAACAGGCAAGTGATTAATAGTAGGCTGAAGATATTGTCCAATATTAAATATTTCAACTCCAATTTCTTTTGCAAAATCCATAGCCTCAAAAACTTCTTTATCAGTTTCTCCTAGGCCAACCATCATACCAGTTTTTGTCAACATTTCATTTTCAACAGCATATTTTAATACATTTAAGGTCCTATCCCAGTCTGAATTTCTCCTAACCCCTTTTGATATTCTTTTGACACATTCCATGTTATGGGAAAAGATATCAGGTTTTGATGAAAACACTAAATCTAACGCTGGTTTATGATATCTAAAATCAGGTGTTAATATTTCAACAGTACAATTAGGAACTTTATTCTTTATTTCATTAACTGTTTCATACCAAATTCTAGCTCCATAATCTCCTTTCAAATCATCTCTATCAACAGATGTTATAACGACATGTCTTAAATTTAATTTTTTAACAAGATTAGCTACCCTAGCTGGTTCTTCATCATCTACTAAATTAGGCTTACCAGTTTTAACAGAACAAAAACCACATGATCTTGTGCAAGTATCTCCAAGAATCATAACAGTAGCTGTTCTAGAATCCCAACATTCATAAATATTTGGACACCTTGCTTCTTCGCAAACCGTATTTAATGAATGTTCACTCATTAAAGATTTCATATCTTTATAGTTATGACCAGTATTAAGCTTAACTTTAAGCCATGATGGTTTTTTATTTAATGGAGGAGTATGTACTTTTATCATCTTAAACTATTTTCTTTGAAATTCTCTAACTCTTTCTTTAAATGTGACAAGAACCTTGTACCGTAAGCTCCATCAATAATTCTGTGATCATAAGCCAGAGTTAAGTATATCATACTTCTTATGACAACTACATCTCCATAATCAGTTTCTTTTACAACTGGTCTTTTGTGAATAGAACCAATACTTAATAAAGCTGAGTTTGGCTGATTTATGATACCCATACCAAACAAACTACCAAATATTCCCGGATTTGTAACAGTAAAAGTAGAATCTTTTACTTCATCAGGTTGAAGTTTATTTTTTCTAGCTCTTTGGGCTAAATCAGAACATGATCGTGCAATACCTAAAAAATTTAGTTCTTCCGATTTTTTAATTACTGGAACAATAAGATTATCATCAGGTAATGCTACAGCCATACCAATATTAATATTCAAATTATTTACTATATTTTTATCTTGAACTCTTGCATTAATAAGAGGAAAATCTTGTATTGATTTAATAACAGCGTTTATAAAAAATGGAGTATAAGTTAAATTTGTTTGATATTTTTCGTGATAATATTTTTTATTAGCATTTCTAAAATTTACAATATCTGTAATATCAACTTCAGATGTTGAGTATACATGTACAGAAGTATCTCGAGATTTTTTCATATGATCTGCTATCATTAATCTTACATGTCCCATTGGTTCAACATCATTAGAAAGAGATGATTTTTCTAAGTCATTGTCACTAAATAAAGGCAAACTTTCAGAATTATCAATATTTGAATTATTTCTAACTTCTACATATTTCAATACATCTTTTTTACTTACTCTGTTATTAAGACCAGTCCCAGCTATCTTGTTTAATTCTTCCAATGATATATTTTCTTTATTCGCAATTGATTTAACAAGAGGAGAGTAAAATTTTCTATTTTTATCAAATTTATCTTCTAATGCAGTAGCTGATTCTAAAATTGGCATATCTTGTTTTTTACTGGTTTTATTAATTATGACATCTTCATCTAAATTCTTATCTTTATCTTCTATAAGATTATTGGATTTTTTTTCAACAACCTCATCATTATTTGAACCAATTCTTGCTATAACTTCTCCAACAGGAACAACATCATTTACTGAAAACAATATTTCAGTAACTTTACCAGAATCAGGTGATGGTATTTCAGAATCAACTTTATCAGTTGAAATTTCTAAAAGAGTTTCATCTTTCTCAACCATATCACCAACATTTTTTTTCCATTCCAAAATTGTACCTTCAGTGATAGACTCTCCCAATTTTGGCATTAAAACATCTACTGACATAAAATCCTCATTAATAATTTCCTACTTCATTTATACAATCAATAATCCAATCGACTTGAACTAAAATTTCATCTTCTAAATTTTGAGCATAAGCTATAGGAGAATCTTTAGAAGCGACTCTTTTTACAGGAGCATCTAAGTACTCAAAAGCAAAATCTGATATTCTAGATACTATTTCAGCACCAAATCCACCTGTTAAATTATCTTCATGTGCAACAATTAGCCTACTAGTTTTTTTAATTGACTTAATAATACACTCAAAATCTAATGGATTTAATGTTCTCATATCAATTATTTCAACTGAAAAAGATGTATTTTTTGAAGCCTCGATACTCTTTTGGACTAATGCACCCCAAGTAACTATAGTAATATCATCTCCTTGCTGAATAATATTAGCTTTACCAAATTCTAGTAAATATTTTTCACTTGGCTCATTTGATGAAGCATACCCTTGTCTATATAAACCTTTATGTTCAAGAAAGAGAATTGGATCATCCATTCTACAGGCAGATTTAAGAAGGCCCTTTGCATCGGCAGCATTTGATGGATAAGCTATTCTTATGCCTGGTAAATGTGTAAAATATCCTTCAATACTTTGACTGTGACATAATGAACCATGAATATATCCTCCAACAGGAACTCTCATAACAACAGGGCAACTCCAATCTCCATTTGAACGATATCTCATTGTAGCTAATTCATTTCTTATTTGCATCATTGAAGTCCAAATATAATCACCAAATTGAATTTCAATTACAGGTTTATATCCTAATGTTGAAAGACCTATTGCTGTTCCAATAATCGATGATTCAGCAAGTGGTGAATTAAACACTCTATCTTTTCCAAATTTATCAGTTAAACCTCTTGTAGCTGTAAAAACACCTCCTTTGCCTCCTGCTATATCTTGACCATAAAGAATCAATTTATCATTAAAAGATAATTCTTCCTGCAACGCATGGTTTATAGCATCGACTAAAACAATTTTATCAGATGTTTCTGTGTTTTGTGTATATGAAATTTTTTTATCAGAATAAATGTTTAATAACGAACTAGAAGGTTTTGGATTATCTTGTGATTCAGCCCAAATTGCATCCTGATCAACTGTATCTTTAATTTGTTTTTTCAGAGTATCAAATTCTCTATCTTTAATTATACCTTTATCTATACATAAAATTTTAAATTGTTCGATAGGATCTCTTAATTTATCATTCTCGATTTCTTCTTCTGATCTATACTTTCTATGATCGTCAGAAGATGAATGAGGTAACAGTCTAACGACACTTGATTCAATCACAGTAGGTCCCTTACCTTTTCTAGCTCTATCAATAGCTTTATTAAAAGCCAAAACAGACTCAAAATAATTTGTACCATCAATAGATATTCTATCTAAATTTTCATATCCTGATGTCATACTATAAATTGATTCACCAGATGTTTGTTCAGATAAGGGAACAGATATTGCATAACCATTGTTTTCAATATGAAAAATCACTGGAGATTTTTCTCTGCTTGCCCAATTTAATGCTTCATGAAAATCGCCTTGACTTGTTGTTCCATCACCAGATGATACATAGACAATTGAATCTAAATTATCTCGCTGAATAGCAAAAGCCGCTCCAACAGCTTGAAGATATTGAGTACCGGTTGGACTCGATTGGCTAACAATATTAAATGATTTATGACCAAAATGTTGTGGCATTTGTCTACCACTTGAATTTGGATCAGCATCTTTTGCTAGGAAAGATAAAAGAATTTCTTTTGAACTCATTCCAAGCCCTAAACAAAAGGCTTGATCTCTATAATACGGATAAGCATAATCTATACCAGATTTCATGCAATTTGCTGCAGCTAATGTACATGCTTCATGACCTGATGCACCTATATGGAAAAAACCTTTTCCTTGTTTAAGCAAAATAAGTTGTTTTTCATCAAGATATCTTGATAATTGCATGATTTCATAAATCCTTAATAATTGTTTTTTTGTATAGCCTTTAAATTTCATTTATTAAAAATAGTATTGAATTCTTTTATTAAAATATTTACTAAATCATAATAATCAATTTCTTGATTAATATTATTATAAATTGAAGTAACACCATATTCCATAATACCACAAGGAATTAAACCATCAAAATACTTCATTTCAGGATTCACATTTAATGCAAAACCATGCATAGTTACCCATTGAGCTATTCTCACTCCCATTGCACAAATTTTTTCATCTTCAATCCAAACGCCTGGAAAGCCTTCTTTTCTATAAGAAGTAATTTTAAATCTTTCCAAAGTATTAATAATTATTGACTCTATACTACTAACAAACCAAGATATACTCTTATTATAATTATTAAGATTAATAATTGGGTATCCTACCAATTGACCTGGTCCATGATAAGTAATTTGTCCTCCTCTATCAGTTTCAATTACATCAACATCAGGATATTTACTTAATAAGTAATTTTTATCTGCATTTTTACCTAAGGTATAGACATTGTCATGTTCTAAAAATAAAACTGTACTTGGAATTTCACAATTTTTAACAAGAAGATGAATTTCTTTTTGCAATTTCCAAGCTGACTTATAACTTCTTCTACCAAGGTAAAAATAGTTTATATTTTGATTATTAATTGAATCAGTTATAAAATCTATATCCAATTTTTTTGAATCAATCTGAATAAGTGAATTATCATCAACCATTAACATTAGATGTGTATGGCCTCATTAAATGCATCTGCTGTAGCTTCATGAATTGCTTCAGATAGTGTTGGATGGGGATGAATTGTGTTTAATAGTTCGGTAAATGTTGATTCTAAATTTCTAGCTATAGATACTTCAGTTATTAGATTTGTTGCGTTTTTACCTATAATATGACATCCTAATAATTCACCATATTTTTTATCATAAATTATTTTAACAAATCCATCTCTATCACCCTCTGCTAGTGTTTTACCTAATGCACTAAATGGAAATTTTCCTACATTAAGCTCAAAACCTTCTGATAATGCTTCTTCCTCACTAAGACCAACTGAAGCTACTTCTGGATGAGTGTAAGTACATGATGGTACATTATTGTAATCCATAGGTTCAACTTTTTTACCAGAAATATGCTCAGCAACAAGAGTTCCCTCAAAAGATGCTGTATGAGCTAATAATGGAGGTCCAGAGACATCTCCTATAGCATAAATGTTATCAATATTTGTTTGCATATATTTATTTATATCAATAAAACCATTTTTCATTTTAATATTCAAATTATTTAGACCAATATTTTCAACATTAGGATTAACTCCTATTGCTACTAGAACTTTATCAGCTTTTAAAATAGTATTATCACTAAGAATAACTTGGTTCTTTTTTCCTTTTTTTACTTCTTTAACTTGCGAACTAGTTAAAATATTAATTTTTTTTCTTTTAAAAATTTTTTCTAGCTCTTTAGAAACATCTGAGTCTTCGTTAGGTAAAATACGACTTAACCCTTCAACCAAAGTCACTTTTGAACCAAAGCTACTGTAAATACTTGCAAATTCTGCGCCAATAGCTCCAGCACCAATAATAATTAACTCTTTGGGGATTTCATTTAAACTCATTGCTTCTCTTGATGATATAATATTTTTTTTATCTAAAGGTATGCCTGGTATTTCTTTGGACCTTCCTCCAGTTGCGATTATAATATAATTTGATTTTATTTTTTTTAAATCATCAAGTAAAACAGTGTTTCTATCAATTAATTTTCCAAAACTTGGAATGTAATCAATTTTATTTTTATTTAATAAATATTCAATACCTTTATTCAATCTTTTTGCAACATCTCTAGATCTTTTAACAACTTTCTTCCAATCTATACTAAATGAAGGAATATTAATGCCAAATTTCTTAGAATTTTTAACCAAATCTAAAACATAAGCATTATGTAGAAGAGATTTTGTTGGAATACAACCCCAATTACAGCATATACCCCCTAAATCATTTTTTTCTACAACTGCAACTTTAAGGCCTAATTTAGCAGCTCTAATAGCTGATACATAACCTCCAGGCCCACCTCCAATTACTATAATATCATAATTCATTAAAACTTTTTATTCATATTAATTAAATCTAAAAATTCTTTTCTTGTTTTATGATCTTCTCTAAACTGACCCAGCATACTTGAACTTGTAGCATAAGAGTTTTTATTTTCAACGCCTCTCATTTGCATGCACATGTGATTGGCCTCAAGCACAACTGCAACTCCCTTTGGTTTTAAAATAGAATCAACTGTTTGNGCGACTTCTAAAGTTAAACGTTCTTGTACTTGAAGTCTCCTTGCAAAAAGATCTACAATTCGAGGGATTTTTGATAATCCTATTATTTTACCATCTGGAATATATGANACATGAGCTCTTCCAAAAAAAGGTAGTAAATGATGCTCACACAAACTATAAAANTCAATATCTTTTATAACNATCATATTATCACANTCTTCNTGAAAAATTGCATTATTAACAAGTTTATCTAAATCTTTAGAATATCCTGATGTTAAATATGCCCAAGCTTTAGATACTCTTAATGGAGTTTTCAACAACCCTTCTCTATCAGGATTTTCTCCAATTTCTTTTAATAATTCTTTGGTAATATTTTCTATATTTTTATTTATCTGCATTTACTTGTGGTCCAAAATATTCTGTAAATATAGTTGGAGTCTCCCTTANTTTAATTTTATATAACTTAGTTGGTTTTTTAATTTTTGAAGAAATTTGATCCCAAATAAATAAGACAAGGTTTTCTGTTGATGGCTGTTTATCTTTGAACCATTCTATATCTTTATCTATTTGACANTGATCTAAAACGTTTATAACATTTTTAGAAACTATTGTTTTGATTTCTTGTAAATCACATACAAAGCCAGAGTCAGAATCGATTTCGCCTGTTACTGTTACATCTAAAACATAATTATGACCATGTATCCTAACATCTTCACCAAAAACCTTATAGTTTTTATCATAATCCCATTTATCATTCCAATATTTGTGAGCAGCACAAAATTTAAACTGTTTTGTTAAGTATGGCATAAATCATCTCTATTTTCTGTTAATTGTATAGTAAAATCCGAACCCCTAAAATTAACATACTTTTATGATTGATAACAAGGCTAATAGGAATCAAAAAAAATAATATAATTATTTGTATATAATGGTTTTTTTTCAATATATTAAAATAGGATTATTAAAAAATAGGATTAAATCAAAAAATGTATAGAGAATTTATAATTTTATCAAGTGTTATTGTCTTAACTTTATTCATGACAATCCACAATAAAAATAAACAAGAAATACAAAATAGTAATACAAGGTTATCTATTCAAAGAGAAGTTCAAGAAGATATTTTGATTCAAGAAGGTAATTTAATGAAACTAAATGGTGGAATTACATTTACTAAAAATGANAATCTNATAATAATNAAAGATCCTTACTCAACTATTGTCTTAGATAAAAATAATTCAAATGAAATTATTGCATTTCTAGAAAAATAGTATATCTAACTAAAACCAAAATACTGGCCCAAATTATAAACTAAAAAAGACATTATATAAGCAAGCAATGTCATGTATGCTATCATGAATATTGGCCATTTCCATGTATTTGTTTCTGTTTTAACTATTGCAAATGTTGCTACACATTGAGCTGCATATACATAAAAAACCATAATAGATATAGCTACTAAAGGAGTAAATACATTTTTTCCAGTTACTGGATTAATATCATTTTTCATGGCTTCTTTTAAGTTAACCATATTTTCACCATCATCTTCAACATTGTAGATTGTTGATAGTGTACTTACTACAACCTCCCTGGCTGCAAAAGATGTAATTAATCCAATTCCAATTTTCCAGTCAAATCCTAAAGGCTTTATTACAGGTTCAATTAATTGACCTACTTTTCCAGCATAACTATCTTTTATAGAAACACTCTCACCATTATGTTTTGGAAATGATACCAAAAACCATAAAATAATTGAAATCAACATAATTATTTTGCCAGCATTAACTAAAAATAATTTTGATCTATTTATTAGCTGTTTTAAGACAGATTTTAAAATTGGAAGTCTATAAGGAGGTATTTCCATTACAAAAGAAGGGTTACTTTTTTCTGATAAAAACTTACTAAAAACTTTAGCAAGAATAAATGCTGTAATAGTACCAAGAAAGTACATACAAACCATTACAAAACCTTGAAGTCCAATAAAATCATAAATATAGATTTGAGGGATAAAAGCACTAATCATCAGAACATATACTGGTAGTCTAGCAGAACAACTTATTAAAGGCAAAATTAAAATAGTTACAAGCCTTTCTTTCCAACTATCAATTGTCCTTGAAGAAATAATTCCAGGTATGGCACACGCATAACCACTCATAATAGGTAAGATTGATTTACCATGCAAACCCATCATTCGCATATATTTATCTGACATGAAAGTAACTCTTGTCATATATCCTGTATCTTCCAAAATAATCATAAATAACATAAGTATTATAATNTGGGGTAAAAATATTACGATTCCNCCAACACCAGCAATAATACCATCAACAATTAAATCTCTTAAAAGAGANTCAGGAAGATTATTATAAACAAAGTTACCAAAAGAAGATACAATNCCATCAATAAAATCCATTGGAATTGAAGCAAAAGTAAAGATAGATTGAAAAATAAAATATAAAATACCAATATATAAAAATGGACCAAAAATAGAATGTGTTAAAAACTTATCTAATTTTTCACTTTTAGTCTTATCCTCTATTTGACTTCTANCTTTAAAATTAGAATTAAATAAAATTTCATCAATAAAACCATATCTTAAATCTGACTCTAAAGTATTTATTGTTTTTGACATACTTGTACTAATTTTAGATAGTATGTTTTTCCTTTCTCTAAGAACTTTATCTTTAATTGAATGTGAAAAAAAAGAGCTTTTGCAAAAAGATTCACTTGAAAAAATAGATAATGATAAATCTTCTATTAATTCTTTAGAAGCATCAATACTATTTTTTAAAATATCTATTATAGGCTTTAATAATTTTCTATTTTCGCTTGATAAGCTTAAAAAAGTATTTTTTGATTTAGATTTATTTCTTAATAAATCAACCATTGATTTTCTTAATTCTTTTAAACCCTGTCTTTTTAAAGCAGAGAAAGAAATTATATCAAAAATTTTAAATTCTTTTTTTAACTTCTGAATACTTAATATATCTGCAGGATTAATTAAATCTGACATATTTAATAATAATATAATAGGGATATTAAGCGGTAGAAGCTGTGAAAAAAAATATAAATTTCTTCTCAAATTTGTGATATCTGCAACATAAATAATACCATCAGGCCTTAATTCTTTACTTTCGATCCATTTAAATACAGTGTCTCTAACAGCTGCCTCATCTATTGATTGAGAATTTGTACTGTAAGTTCCTGGGTAATCATCAATAGATATATTTTTATTTTCTAATGATATTATAGATGAATGTTTTTCAACGGTAATTCCAGGGTAGTTTGAAACTTTTTGATTTAAACCAGTAATTAAATTAAAAACAGCAGATTTACCTGAATTAGGATTACCTAAAATTGAAAATTTAAAATTATTCTTGCTCATCTATTTAACAAATATTTTATTAGCATCTTCTTTCCTTAATATAAGATAAGAATCATTTAATTTAATTTGAATTGGTCCACCAAAAGGATTCTTTTTAATAATTCGAAATTGAGCATCAGGTATTATTCCCATATCAGATAATCTTGCAACAGATTTAGAATTACTAAGATGAGAAACCTTTCCAATCGTATTAATATTTAATTTATATAATGTATTCATATTATGAGAATTATTCTCATTCTTAATTTATAAATTCTGTCGAAGTAAAAAAAAATGTTTTTTTTTATTATTTTTAATTTTTAAATTATATTATGAGATTGATTCTCATTATCATAAATAAAAAAAGGAATAACAGTATATGAAAAAAATGCTCTTATTAACAGCTTCATTGTTTGCATTTATTTGTGCAGATGAATTCATGGAAGATGGTTCAACTACAATCGGTGGTTATGGTGAATTACACTTTGATATGGAAGCAAATGATGGTGATGGAAAACTTGATTTTCATCGTTGGATATTATATGTAAAACACCAATTCAATAGCGAATGGTCATTAATGTCTGAGATCGAAATAGAACATAATATGGTCTATAGTGATGGTGATGGTGGTTATTTAGCTATGGAACAGGCTCACTTAGACTATTATAATGGTACCTGGGGTTTTAAAGGTGGTGTTTTATTAGTACCTGCAGGAATTACTAACGAATATCATGAGCCTCCTACATTTATGAGTGTAGAAAGACCTGAATATAGCAAATATGTCATACCTACAACATGGTTTGATAATGGCTTTGCTTTTTATGGTAAAGTCGGTGGTGTAGATTGGAACTATACAATGGTTGGTGATCTTGATGGTGACGCTGTTGCAGATGGAATCAGAAGTGCAAGAGGCAAAGGTGTTTATACAACTGCTGCTGATTGGACTAAAACACTTCAATTATCTTGGGCTGGCATGGAAGGTCTTAAGGTAGGTGGTTCAATTACAATGAATGATGCACCTAAAGATGATGGAACATCAGTTGGAGTAAATTTAACAGAGTTTAATGTTACATATAATAAAGATAATATCTATGCTAGATTAGAAAATGGTAAAATAGATTATGATAATAATGATTCAGCTGAGTCTACATCTGGTTATTATTTAGATCTAGGTTACAATGTTGCTGAACTAGTTGGATGTGAAGGTAAAGATCTTTTTGTTTGGACAAGAACAAGTGCTTACAATAAAGATGATATAGGTGATGATACTGAGATATCATTATTTGGCGTTACATTTAAACCTGCGTATAATTTAGCTATTAAATTTGAAACAGGCGATAAAGATGGTAGTGATATTATGAGAATGGGTCTTGGTTACATGTTTTAGACTTTTCTTCCTGTATGTTTTTCGATATATGCCAATACCGTAAACATGCGCAAGCCCTGTCCTGCTTGTATACCAGGACAGGGCTTTTAAGTTAAACTTAAATTTATATTTTTAAATGAAATGAACTATATATATTTTTTATTAATTATTTTTTCTTCTATTTTTTGTTCTCCAATAATGGATAAGACATTTAATGAGATTCAAAAAAAATTTCCTAACAGTATTAGTATAGAAAAAAAACTTTATAAAATTGAAAAGAATACTCTAAAATCAATACAGAATAAAGTTCGACAAAAATTTTTTAGAAAAGAAGTTAATTGCTGGCATATAATTAATGATGATTCAACACAGTATTATGCAATATTAGATAATGTAAAAGGTAAATCTCTCCCTATAACATTTTTAACAATTTTTGATGAAAACAAACAAGTATATGACTCAGAAATTATAAAGTATAGAGAAGGATATGGAGGTGAGGTTGCCAATAAAAGTTGGCTTAATCAATTTATAAACTATACAGATTCATCTAATTATAATGTAGGTGGAGCGATAAGTGGAATTTCTGGTGCAACAATTTCTGTAAATTCAGTAACAAAAGGAATTTATAAATTATCTATATTAATAGATTATATTATTACAGATTTTGATGAAAAAATTTAAACTAAAAGAACTAGACAGAACTGCTAAAATATTTTTAGCTTTTTTCTTATTAACAATGCAATTAGGTATATTAATTGGTATTGGATATATATATTTTACAACCAATCTAAACCCACAAGGAACAATTGAACATTATAATGGATCAGAAATTATTGAAGATGAAATACCAGAAGAATATCCCAAATCATTAGAAAGCATGATATTAAATACGCACGCACACGTAAATAGCTTTGCAATAATCAGCCTGCTAATTGGTGCTATATTTTATTTCAATTCAATTATTAATAACAGTTTTAAACTTTTTTTATTAATTGAACCATTTATTTCAATTATTATAACGTTTTCTAGTATGTGGCTCATGAGATATGTAAATGATTCTTTTGTTTATGTTCTTATAATATCTAGCTTATTGATGTATATATGCTGGTCAGTAATGATTTTAATTAGTTTATATGAAGTTACAAAAAAAAACTAATTAATAATAATATTGATAATCCCTATTATATCAGTGATATTAATTATCCCATCTTGAGAAAAATCAGCAATTTGTAATTGACAATCATTATAGTCAACATTATTTAATATATAATTAATAATAGAAACTACATCAGTAACATTTACATTCCCATCCATTGAAACATCTCCAATGTCATATTCACATGCATTAATAGAAAAATCGCTAGCATATCTGAAAGTAATAAATCCACCTTGTCCATTATTATTATAATAACTAAAAGGCCAAAACTTAACTATATTTTGACCATCAGAAGTAAGAACATGCAGAACATAATGATTGACATTTAACTGATACTCATCATCAAACCAACCCCATGAATTTAATGCAGAATTTTTTATACCTGGTCCAAATGTGTGAGTGGTTAAATCATAAAAGTCATTTAATACTGAATCTTCAATCCATTCATGATTAAAAAGATTACTATTTATATTATTCCATTCATCAATCCAAGTCATAGAAGAGTCAACACTTGCTGCACCCATACCCATACCTGATAAGCCACTATTTGTTTTAATATGCTTTCTTTGAAATGCAATATCCCAATCATACGAGTTGTATGGATCTTCAATGTAAACTACCTCAGCACTTCTTAAAGAAAAATAAATCCATTCATTATAATCAGAAGCATCGACTGTAATAGTAGTATCAACTTGTGCTAATACTAAACTAAAATAAGTACATAATAAAATTTTCTTAATCATATTTGTTATTAAATTTAAACTCTAATTGTATAAAAAACCTTCTACCTGGATCATAACTACTTAAAATATCTGGAGAAAAATCTCCAAATCTACTTGAATCTTTATAATTAAAAATATTTTTAATACCAAAATTTACATCTATATTTTTTTCAGGAACAATAAAATATAAATCAGTTAAAAAATAATCTTCTAGCACCTTTATAGAATTTGCTCCAATCCAATCTTGTTCTTGATTAAAATTATTTTTTTCACCTAAATACTTAACATTTACAACCAATCTTAATTTATCAATAATCTTCTGAGTTAGATTGAGCCTAAAAGCATGCTTACTAATTCCTTCTAATATTTCATTTGAAGAACTAGAAGCATCGGTAAAATTATATACAAATTTGAGGTTTGAATTTTTATTTATTTTTCTAAAATAATGTACATTTATACCATTAATCGATACATCATTGTAATTTTTGTATTCAAGACCTAATTCAGTGTATTCGGTTGAAATCATATTAAAAATACTATTTGTATAAAAGTCTATAGAGAAATCATTCAAAAAACTTCTTTTATCCAAAGACAAACTAAGATAATTATTTTTTGTAGATTTAAGATCAGGATTACCATAAATATTGGGTTCGTGGTCAGTCCAATCATAGTATAGCTCTTTAATTGATGGATTTCGATAACCAGAACTATAAGTTAATCTGTGGTTAAACCCACTATCACCTTTAATCAAAAATGAAACAGAGGATAAAACTTTACTATTTCTAGATGGAAGAAAATCTATTAAAAAATCATCTCCTGAATCATAAAACCTAAGACCAAATGCTATTTGATTTTTATTTTGCAAACTAAACTGACTATGAAAATATAATGAACTACTTTTATATATTTTTGTCTCATTTTGTCCTGAAAAAATAGACTCATGCAAAAATTCTCCTAAATTATTGTAAATATTATAAGCAGAATATTTTTGATCTATATATTCAAGACCTACTAAAAATTTATGTAAATCATATTTAATATCGTATTCTAAATTAAACTCTTGATGGTTCAAACTACCTTGCTTGAACTCTGCACCATCCTCAATAAAATCATTAGAAAAATAATAAGGATAATAATACAGCTTTGAATACCTTTCATTAAAAAATCTTATATTCAAAGACTCATCTGAAGATTTTTTAAAATTATATTTAATTTTTTTTACATAATCAGTATATCTATTCAAAGGAGCATCAAAAACTACAATATTTGAAAAAGATGATTGATCAAAAACTTGCATATATTTAGAAATATCTGACGCATAATCTTTGTATAAAAATTCAAAATTATTTTTTGAATTTAATTTATATCTTATTTGGTGTTGAAAAGTTAAATCTGAGTGTTCATCTAAAGTTTTTGAAAATTCTGATTGTGGAGTTAAATCATAGCCCTCTGATTTTTTATTAACGATAAATAAATTATAATAAAAATTTGCAAAATTTACTCCTGAATCTAATGAAATTGATTTAATTAAAGGCTCATCAGATAGCAAGTTAATATTCAACCAAAAAGGACTTGTATTCTTTTTTGTTATTACATTGATAACACCACCGACTGCACTTGATCCATAGAGTGTTGACATCGCACCTTCTATAACCTCAATTCTATCAACATTTGATAAATTTAACATAGAAAAATCTAAATTACCGGCATATTCACCTGTCACTCTATCGCCATCAACTAAAAAAGTTAAATATTTATTATCTAGACCTTGTAATTTTACTCTATCATCTCCATGATTTGAAGCAACCATCTGAACATTTGGCATTGCTATCTCTAACATATCTTTAACTCCAGCATATGAAGCATTTTCAATTTCTCTATTTGAAATTACATGTGTCAACACAGGTGTATCTTTGATGTGCCTGGCAGACTTTGTACTTGTTACAACAATTCTATCAATCGATACATCTTTATTTTCAAGAAAAACAGTTAAATTACTTAAATTATTTAAATTACTTATTTCCTTATCGTAGTATGCAATATGTGAGAATTTTAAAGTTTCTTTTTTATTTAGTTTAATAATGAAGAAACCATCATTATTAGATACAGTACCATTACTACTACCAACTACCTCAATATTGACATCTTTTATAGGATTTTTTAAACGATCGTAGACATAGCCTTTTAACAATTGCTCACTAAATATAAAAGATATAAAAATAAGGATATATAACATAATTTATATTAAAAAACGAGCTTCATAATTTAAAATACAAAGCTCGTTTTTATATTAATTTACTTCTCCAATAACTACTTCAATAACATTAATTTTTGCGTAGCAACTTTATCAGCAGAAATTGCTTGAACAAGATACACGCCACTTGCTAAGTGACTTGCATTAAAGTTAACAATATGACCAGAAATATTTGCATCCATATATCCATCAACTAATGTTGCTACTTTCTGTCCTAAAACATTATATACATATACTGATACCAAACCAGCCTCTGGAACAGCTACACTAATCTGAGTTGAAGGATTAAATGGATTTGGGCCAACAACCTTCACTTCAATACTTGATAGTTCAATAACTTGTTCAACATTTACATCGCCTGACTGATTTACCACATGTACTGACTCAATAGTAATATCACCTTCGAACGTTGCAATATCAGTGATAGATTGAGAGCCATCAGTAACTACAATTAAATTTGTCATATTATCTATTGTTCTAAATTCAGAAATTAAAGCATCAACAAGATTTATTTTAAACTTAGAATTATGAGATAATATTATATGAACACCTTGAACAAAACCATCTGACTCTAATCTAATTGAATCATCATTAATAATTAAATCAGAACTAATCGCATCTTCATTTCCAAAAGATCTATCAGCTAAAATAATATTAACGATTGAAATAACATCACTTACATTTAAAAATCCATCATCATTTGCATCACCACAGGAGACATTTAATTGTGTGGCACCTAAAATATAATTTACTAAATGAACAACATCAGCAATATTAATAATACCATCAGAATTCAAGTCACCATTAGCTGTAGTACCGTTTGCAACTCCATTACAATCCTCACAAGATGCATTCCAGCTTGGATTCATAGGATTATTTGGTGAAGCCCACATCTCATTCTCACCATCACATGTCTGTGCTGGCATT
>NZPQ01000039.1 GCA_002693365.1 Fidelibacterota bacterium | reverse complement strand
ATGTTGTATACCAATTATAAGCATCCCAAGTAGAGCAAGAGAATCCATCAATAATACCCCAATCAGTGCAAGTACCACCTGAAGTCGTTGTTGCAGAAGAGCACTGTTCACAAGAACCGGCAGTTAAACCAGAGCATGCACTATCGTCTTGTACCGTAGCACTTGAATCATAAGCACAATCACTAGCAGTCATACAACCTGGAACATTACATGAATCATCAGAACCATTGAAAGCATTTGAACAATCAGAACTAAAAGTACCAGACCTTGTGGTTGATGTATCCCCACAAGAAACCGTTATACTCCAACTGTAGTCTGTATTGGAAGTTGTGTTGAATCCATAATACCAATGAGCATTGGAACCCCAATTCTCATAATTAAGAGTATAATCAACACCATTTAAAGTAAATACGCCAGAACCTAAGTTTGGCCAACTTTGAGCATTAATGTAAACAGTTGAGCCATCAAACGTAAAATACGGATCGTTACCCACATTTTGCTGACCAACCCAAATAGTATCACTAGTTGAGCAATCCTGCGCGTAAGAAACATTCATCATTAATGTTGCGAATGTTAAAACAATAAGGTTTCTAAAAAAATTCATAACTCCTCCAAATTACAATTTAAATTATTAACTACTTAAAACTAAACTACTTAAAACTAAATTTTCTCTACAGTAAAACAGACAATTTTTGAGTATAATCGTCTGTAAAGCAACAATAATTGCTGCAATTGTTTTTACTTTCTCGTCATAGTTCCGCACTAGAACGGAACAAAAGATAAGACTAATTTTAAAATATTACAAGCAGATTCTTTACAACTTGTTACATACAGACAATAACTTTATAACTACTACTTCAATCAAATTTGATTATTATTAGAATTTAATTTAATTGTGAACAGTATTTTCACTCAAAAAGCATGTTATACATCGCTATAAAAGTAATACTTCTAAATTGTATCACTTGTGATTAATAGCACATTTTTAAAATTTATTTTTTAAGTAAATGTAGAACGATAGCATTTTGCGCATGCATTCTATTTTCTGCCTGCCTAAAAATAATAGAATTTTTGTGATCGCAAATATTATCTGTGACCTCTACACCTCGCTCTGCAGGAAGACAATGCATAAAATATGAATCTTTTCCTGTTGCATTAAATAACGCTGAATTAACTTGATAAGGATTAAAGATTTTTCTTCTCTCATCTGCCTCTTCTTTTTGGCCCATCGAAGCCCAAACATCTGTGTANACTATATCACTATCTTTTACACCTTCATNNGGGTCATGAATAATATTAANNTCNGATAATCCNTTATCTTTTGCTTTTTNAACAAGAGNCATATCTGGTTTATAGNTTTCAGGACATACCACATTCAGCTTAATAGGNAATATCATAGCAAGCTCTATCCAAGAATGAGTAATNTTATTNCCATCACCAACATAAGANATTGTAAAATCNTTATANCTACCAATTGTTTCATATACNGTAAATAAATCTGCAACTATTTGACAAGGATGATTAAAATCTGTAAGGCCATTTATTACTGGAACAGATGAATACTCTGCAAGTTCAAGCACATGCTTATGATCAAAAAGTCTAGCCATAATAATATCATTAAATCTACTTACAACTCTTGCAACATCAGCAACTGATTCACGCTTACCTATGCCAATATCATTTGGCCCTAAAAAGAGCGCATGACCACCCATTCTAAAAAAACCTGTTTCAAATGAAATTCTAGTTCTTGCAGATGGCTTTGCAAAAATCATAGCCATTGTCATCCCTTTTAATGGCGTGTAATCAGCTCTTTGCTTGAATTTATCCTTAATCCATTTTGATTTATCTAAAATTTCTATAAGCTGACTATCTGTAAAATCATCTACATGTAAAAAATTATCTAACATAATATCTCCTTTTAAATTTTTCTTAATCGTGCAACAGGAATTTTTAAAACCTCTCTATACTTTGAGACAGTTCTTCTTGCAATACTATAGCCTTTTTTCTTTAAAACCTCAGTTAATTCTTCATCAGTATACGGGTTATTCTTATCTTCTTTATCTATAATCAATTTCAATTTTTCCTTAAATACAATACTCGAAATAACATCTCCATTTAATAGTTTAATACCCTCTGAAAAGAATGTTTTAAGCTCCTTTGTTCCCCATGGCATTTGAACATATTTTCCATTGGTAACTCTACTAATAGTTGAAATATCCATGCCAATATCCTCAGCAATGTTTTTTAATATCATTGGAACAAGAATTCTATCATCGGAATTAAAATAATTATTCTGCTTGCTTATAATTGATTTCATAACTTTAATCATTGTAGAATTTCTTTGCTCAATTGCTGATATAAACCACTTGGCTTTATTAAGCTTTTGCTTTACAAAATTTTTAACACTCTTATCCTTGCTATCAATTAACATATTAGCATACTGCTTGCTCAAACCAATACTTGGGATTCCCGGTTCATTTACTTGAATATCCCATTCACCATTTATATTTTCAATAACAATATCTGGAATAATATGATTGACAACTTCTGTTGAATAATTTACTGCAGGCACAGGATTTAATACAGAAACCTTTTCAACAGTTTCAAAGATAAGTTCTTTATCACAATTCATTTTCTTTGCAATTAAATCATACTTATGATTTGAAAATTCATCGAAATAATCATTAATGATCTTTAAAGATTTTAAATCTTCAGGATAATATTTTTTAAGCTGTGCTAAAATACAGTCTTGGATTGATTCAGAGCCTATGCCAGGTGGATCTAAACTCTGTATTTTATTTTTAACCTTATATATAAAGCTTTCTTCAAAACCTAATCTATCAGCTATTAAAATTGGTTCAATTGGCAAAAAGCCCCTGGCATCTAAGTTACCAAGAATTTGCTCAGCCACTAAAAATTCATTTTCGCTAATATCAATTTCATTTAATTGGCTCATAATATCATCAAAAAGATTTGAAGTATCAGCTTCAACAACTTTCTCTAAAGTTTCTGATGTGCTAGGCTTATTAGAATACTCATATTCTTCCGGATTTGAAACTAATTCTTCAAAATCAAACTCTTCATTATCTTCAGAGTCTTTATCATCTAAGCTTTCTTCGTTTTCAATAATTTCAAGAGCGGGGTTTTGCTCAAGCTCTTCTAAAATTCTTTTTTCTAAATTAAAAACACTAAGTTGAATGATATTTTGTTCAAGAATTTGCTGAGGATTTAATTTTAGATTTTGCTGTAATTTTTGAACAATTTTTGACATAGATACTAATCTAGTTTAAATTTGGTGCCTAAATATAATTTTTTAACATCTTCATCTTTTGTTAANTCTTTGGTAGTCCCAGACTTTAGTATTTTNCCATTNTACANTAGATAAGACCGATCAGTTATAGAAAGTGTTTCNCTNACATTNTGATCAGTAATCAATACACCGATATTTTTATTTTTAAGTGTATTAATAATTCCCTGAATGTCCTCAACTGCTATAGGATCAATGCCAGCAAATGGTTCATCCAATAAAATAAATGATGGATNTGTAACAAGAGAACGAGCAATTTCTAANCTNCTTCTTTCACCACCTGACAATGCAAATCCCTTATTATTCCTAATATGACCAATAGAAAATTCTTCAATTAATTTTTCTAGTTTTTCATTTTGTTCCTTAGGATTTAAATCTGTCATTTCAAGAACAAGCTTTAAATTATCTTCAACTGATAATTTAGTAAAAACTGAAGCATCTTGAGCTAAATAACCTACGCCCATTTTAGAACGTTTATACATAGGGAGCTTGGTAACATTATCATTATCTAAAAATATTTCTCCCGATAAAGGTTTTACCATACCTGTTAGCATATAAAATGTTGTTGTTTTACCAGCTCCATTAGGACCTAAAAGACCAACAACTTCTCCGCGGTTTACTTGCACGTCTACATCACTCACAACGGTTCTCTCACCGTATTTTTTAACTAATTTTTCAGCTTTTAATAAATCATACCCCATTTATTTACTCATACTCCCTTTTGGGCTTTGAATTTGTGAATTTGACATATCAAAATTAGACCAAAACCCTGTTCCATACAATGTATCATTACTATTAGATGTGAAAATTACATCGTTATTTGATTTTACTAAATTAGAACTATTAAATAAAATAATTTCTTCTGTAATTAATTTATATCCTTTTAGTGATTCGATTAATACATTTCCAAATGCTTTAATACTATCTGAATTAGTATAAACAATTGCACTATCAGAAAACATCATGCTTGATTTAACTCCTTTTTTATCAAATAGATCAGCATAAATTCTACCAAATAAAGTTGTATTTCCTCCGTTTGCTCTAATGAGTGTATCTGCATGAATCGTCATTACTGAGTTTTCATTTTTCGTAATTTCAATCTTTATAGGATTACCATAAATAACATTATCGATTTCTGATTTAATAGAACTACCTGGTTGTACATCTTTCTTACAAGAAAATGATAAAAAAGGTATAAATAATAAAAAAATATACTTACTAAAATTTTTCATTTTTCATTCTTTGCAATATATCTTCATATCTATTTTGAGACTTAAGTGTTTTTTCAACAAGTTCTGTTAATACTCCCCTACCTCCATACGAATCAGTAATCATATCAGCTTTTTCCTTCACCATTATATGACTATTTGGAACAGCAATAGATACACCAACTTTTTCGAAAACAGGAATATCAATAAGCGCATCTCCAACATAAGCAATTTCACTTAATTCAACATCAAATTTTTTACAAATTTCAGGAAGTTTATTTTTTTTATCGATAACACCTTGAATACAACAAGTAATCCCAAGCTCTTTAGCCCAAATCTCAGTTGATTTTGAATAACGACCAGATAAAAAAGCTATAGGCAAATCAGCAAATCTAGCAATAGCAGCTCCAGTTCCATCATCAATACAAAAAGATTTTAATTCAGTGTTATCAGAAGAAATTAAGATTTGGTTATCTGTCAATACTCCATCAACATCAAACAATAATAGCTTTATATTTTCAAGTAATTGAGACAAAACTTACTTCTTTTTAAACTTTACTGATGAAGCTATAAAATCATTAAATAAAGGATGAGGATTCAAGACTCTGCTTTTTAGCTCGGGATGAAATTGGACCCCTACAAACCAAGGGTGATTTTTTAATTCAATTATTTCTACTAAATCTAAATCTTTATTTACTCCGCTTATGACTAAACCATTTTTTTCTAACTGTTTTTTAAATTTATTATTTACTTCGTATCTATGTCTATGTCTTTCACTGACTTTAAATTTTTTGTAAGCAGATCTTGCTTTTGTTTGGGGAGTTAAATCACAAGGATAACTTCCAAGCCTCATACTTGCTCCTTTAATTTTAACAGATTTTTGTGTATGCATAATATCAATAACTGGATTTTTAGTACCATTATTAAACTCGGTACTATTTGCATTTTTCAAATTACAAACATTACGTGCAAAGTCAATAACTGCACATTGAAGACCTAAACAAATACCAAGAAATGGGATTTCATTTTCTCTAGCATACTTGGAAGATAAAATTTTTCCTTCAATACCCCTGTAACCAAAACCTCCAGGTATAATTATTCCATCGACATTATGAAAGCTATTATTTATATTTTTATTTGACTCTAACTTTTCAGTATCAATCCACTTAAGATTAATTTTCGTGTTATTATGCACACCAGCATGAATCAAAGCCTCTAAAATACTTTTGTATGCATCTTGCAAACCATTATATTTTCCACAAATTGCAATTGTAATATCATGCTTTGGGTTTTTATAATTGTTAATAAATTTATTTAAAGGGGTGATACTACTATGTCTTTTACCTCTTTTTAATTTCAACTCTTTTGAAATTATTTTATCAAAATTCTGTTTATATAAAACTAATGGAATTTCATATATAGTATCAACATCAGGTGATTCAAATACATGAGATTGTTCAACATTACAAAATAATCCTAACTTTGCTTTTAATTTATCTGTTAAATGAGCGTCGTTCTCTGTTCTACAAACGAGGATGTCAGGTTCAATACCAATTTCTCTAAGACGCATAACACTATGCTGAGTTGGTTTTGTTTTTATCTCTGCTGCAGCATTAATATATGGAAGCAATGTAGTATGTATTACAAGGCTGTTATTTTTACCTTGTTCCAAAATCAGCTGTCTTATTGCTTCATAAAAAGGCTGCCCCTCAATATCTCCAACTGTTCCACCAACCTCAGTAATAACAACATCATATTTTTTTCTTGGGTTAACAGATAAAATTTTCTTTTTTATCTCATCGGTAATATGAGGAATCACCTGTATTGTTTCACCAAGGTAATCACCTCTTCTTTCTCTTTCTAAAACGTCCCAATATACTCTTCCAGATGAAGTTGTATTTTTTGAACTTAAATTAACATCTATAAATCTTTCATAGTGACCTAGATCCAGGTCTGTTTCAGATCCATCATCAAGCACAAAAACTTCTCCGTGTTGATATGGATTCATTGTACCAGGATCTACATTTAAATAAGGATCCAGCTTTTGAATCGTAACCTTGTAACCTTTAGACTTTAATAAATAACCAAGAGATGATGCAACAATACCCTTTCCAAGACCAGAAAGAACTCCCCCAAATACATAAACATATTTAATTTCTCTTTTATTATTTATCATTTTAATTAATAGTTAGATAATATATAATTTAGTTAATTTTGAAATAGTATAAATACATTAAAAATTATTTTTATATTAAATCATGTCAAAAATATCTGAAATATTATTAAATAGTGAACATTATAGGATATTAAAAATAGCTGGTGAAGTAGGTGATTCTCTTAATGTTAATACCTATTTAGTAGGTGGATATGTAAGAGATATTATTTTAGGTAATCACCTGAAAGATATAGATATAATGGTTGAAGATAAAGTTTTCGAATACTCTAAAAAACTTTCAAAAAAATTAAAAGTGAATAAAACTGTTGAATTTGAAAAATTTTTAACTGTTAAGATACCATATAAAGAATGTGAAATTGAAGTTGCAAATGCTAGAAAAGAAACCTACGATAAAGACTCAAGAAAACCTAAAACCGTTGAACTAACCACAATTGAAAATGATTTAATAAGAAGAGATTTTAAAATAAATTCTATCGCTTCATCATTAAATGATGAAAATTTTGGGCTACTAGTTGATCCTTTTAATGGCCTTGTTGATATAAACAACGGACTTATCGATACACCTACAGATCCTGATACAACATTTATCGATGATCCTTTAAGAATGCTTAGAGCAATTAGATTTGCAGCACAATTAGAATTTAAAATACATCCTAGAATTATGGAAAGTATTAGAAATAATAAAGATCGAATAAAAATTATTTCTCAAGAGCGTATAACAGATGAAATAATAAAAATTCTTAAAACAAATAGGCCAAGCATAGCTTTCTACTTTTTAAAAGAACTAGATTTTTTAAAATTAATTTTCCCAGAACTAGATGTTATGTCTGGTGTTGATATAATTAATAACATGGGACACAAAGATGTATTTATTCATACTCTTGAAGTAGTAGATAACGCTGCTAAACTTTCAAATAAAATGGAAATAAGATTTGCAGCGCTTGTTCATGATATTGCTAAGCCGCCAACAAAAAGATTTGATAAGAAAAAAGGCTGGACATTTCATGGTCATGAAGAAATAGGTAGAAGAATGCTTATAAAAGTTGCAAAAAGAATGAAGCTTTCAAACGAACTGAGAGATTATCTAATGGTTCTTACTAAGCTTCATTTAAGACCAATTGCACTTGCTAAAAAAGAAATATCAGATAGCGCTGTTAGAAGAGTTATGTTTGAGGCTGGTGAATTTATTGATGATTTAATGATTCTTTGTAGAGCTGATATAACTACAAAAAACCCTCATAAAATAAAAAAGTATATGAATAATTTTGAACGCGTTGATACGTTAATGAAAAATGTTAAGATGAAAGATGAAATGAAAGCATTTCAATCTCCTGTAAGAGGAAGAGAAATCATGGAAACTTTTTCTTTATCAGAAGGTAAAATAGTTGGTAGAATTAAAAAAGCTATTGAAGATGCAATTTTAGATGAAAAAATACCTAATACTTATGATGATGCACATGCATATATGATGGAAATAAAAGATCAGTTTATTAAGAATTAACTTAAAATCATACTAACTAATAATACAATATCACTGACATTAATCGTTCCATCTTGGTTTATATCACCAAACTCTAATTGGCATTCATCCGGACTTAAAGTTCCTAACACAATACCAACTGAAACCACAACATCAGATACATTAATTGCTTGATCAGCATTTATATCTCCTGTTGAAAAACCTGAACAGGCTGAACCCATTGTAATTTGAGTTATATAAGGAATTTTATTGTATCCTGTCACAGTTAATGTAACCTCAGTAAAATTTGATAAGTTTTGCTCAGCAACTATAACACAAGAATTAGAATTATTTAAGTAACATGAACCTAAGTAATCACCGTTGAAGGATAGAGCGCCAACAATATGATCATTATTACCATTTACCGTAATTTCTAATGCTGGTTCTGTTGCATCCATAGAATCATCATGGATAACATTTAATGAACTAGGGGTATTTGTTCTAACTTCCACACTTGGATCTCCAAATAGAGTCCAATGATCTGTTTCATCATCTCCACTAGAACCATACTCATCATTCATTTTTAGACATCCATTCCAAGATATACCACCAAAAGAATATTTTCTATTATTAGCATAGCTTTCAACTAAAATATCTACCATTTCATCTTGCGCTTCCATTGGGGGTGCCCAAGATTGATAGACAGTTGACATAAATGTTGCAATAGCTCCAGTTGGATTAGAACCACTAGTTGCTCTAATAAATTGCTCTCCAAGGCATGTACCATCACCAAAATCGCCACTTTTACATCCAACAGTACATATAAAAGGTAATTCATTTGAATTTGTTAATTGATTAACGTCGCCAGTATTAAAGCTTGATGTCACCCATACATCAGTATCACCATGCCCTGTGTAATGAATAATTCCCAGACCGTTATTAATGGAATTTCTAACCATTGAATCAGATGGATTTCCGTTTGAATCTTGTCCACCTTGTGATCCTTCGTACATTTCTTCAACAGACGTATAGTAATAATCCATCAAATCATCTCTCATATTTTGAGCATGTTGCCAATCACCTTCTCCGCCATCATGACCATTTCCTTGCCCCTCGTTTGATGCTATCATTAATCCCTTTCGATACCAATTACCATTTATATCAGGATTTTTTTCATAATCAATAGTTCTTTGAACCGCGGTTAAAACATGAGATGGACTTTCTGCTGAAAATCTTCCTACAAATATTTCTGGATAGGAATCATTTCCTGATAAATAACCATAGCATATATCACACTCTCCATCACTCCAACCAGAGCCAACAGTAAATGTAGGTATTTGATTCTTATCACCAACTAAAAGCACATATACCAAATTATTATTATTATAAAAATTATCAATATAGTTTTTAATTGCATTTGCACTATTTCCAGCTGTCGATTTAGATATTATGGTAGTTTTTATACCTTTTTGATTTTTCCAATCTACAAAATCAGACATTTCATCACAAAAATCATCGTAACATATGATAAGCATTTCACCTTCTTCTGAAACAGGAGTGTATCTATAATCTAAATTAAAATTTAGGAATCGATTTGCATACATATAAGAATAATCTTTTGTAGATTTTTTTTCTGATGAAATAGATCTGTAAAATTGATTCTCAGTATTATTTCCATCAAAAGTAAGCTTTAGAGTTACTTTTGTATAAACATTCATGACCTTTGTTACAGGATTATACTGGAAAGGATTTAACTGTACAACCTGGCCTCTGTAATCACGTAAAATATAAGGATTTTTAGTCTGATATAGATTTCCTGGAAAAAACTCATTTTTTGCGTAGATATCTCCTTTTACGTATGGCAAACTCTCTATATCAATATTTCTTTTAATATTTCCTTTGGAAGGAATAATATTCATACCTTCATAACTATCATATTCACTAGATACCAACTCAATAGATATAGATGAAAAATCAGGTATAATAAATGAACGATTAATATGAGGTAATTGAGGTTTATCTTTATCGATAAATCTTGGCTCGCCATCAAGAATGACTTCATTAAATATTTCATTTTTAAAGGGTACTAAATTTGATGAAAAATTTTCAATTTCATATTCAACTATAACAAAATCTTGATTATTCTCAACAATATTAATTTTTACCGCTGAAAATAAAAATGAAAAACATAAAACAAATAATACTTTAAAATCTTTACTAGACATATACATGCTCCAAAAACTATACATAATTATTAAAAAATCTTTTATGAATGTATTAAAGATGCAACAAGTTAACCACCTTTAAATTATTTCAATGTGTAACAAAAAAGGCCTCTTTGCAGAGGCCTTTTTTTATATAATTCTAAAATTATATCTTACTTAAGAAGCATTAACTTTTGAGTTGAAACTTCGTT
>NZPQ01000038.1 GCA_002693365.1 Fidelibacterota bacterium | reverse complement strand
TGAAAAACAAGCCATAACTCCTAATGGGATTGATGCTGATATTTTCTCAGTTGAAAAGGTAAATAATTATGCTGGAATATGTATAGTAACCATAAGAGATGGAAAAATACGAGGAACAAAAACCCATTTAGTTAAGGATGCTTTTCTTGAAACTAAAAACAATCTTTATGAGTTAGCAGTTTTTAATTTCTACTCAAGTAAAGCTAATTTACCAAAGAAAATATTCTTCACATCACCACTAAATGAGCTTTGTCTCATTAAAAAATGTATTAGAGATAATATCTCAGATAGGATAATTTTTCCAAAAACAAAGAATTCTTTCATCAAGCCCATAGTCTCGCTTGCAAAGAATAATGCTGCTCAAATTATCAAAAATCATCTAAGTAAAAAAGAAAAATACTCTTTTGCATACCAAGAACTCTCTGAGAAGCTAGGAATTAAAAGAATTAAAAGAGTAGACGCATTCGATATAAGTCATCAATACATGCAGCAAGGGGTTGGATCATGCGTAGTATTTTCAGAGAGCGGACCTTCAAAAAAAGATTACAGACTATTCAATATTCCAAATGAAATTACTGGCAATGATGTTGCATCAATGGAGCATGTAATTTCAAGGAGATTAAAATATTATGAGGATCACAAACCTGACTTGATTTTAATAGATGGTGGAAGAACCCAGTTAAATTTTACAAACAAGATACTTAAGAATTTTGGCATGGAGGAAATTCTAGTTTTAGGGATTGCTAAGGGCAAGGGAAGAGTAAGGGCTACCGAAACTATATATACAAATAAAGGTATATTAGAAATAGATCCTCATTCAGAGTCTTTTAGGCTTTTAAATGAAGCAAGAGATGAATCTCATAGATTTGCTATAACTGCATCAAGAAAAAAAATACGAAAATCAAATAAATATTCTGCACTGGATTCTGTTAAGGGTATTGGACCAATAACTAAAAAAGCTTTACTAAAAAAGTTCCAGAGCCTTAAAGGTATAAAAGAAGCTTCAAAGGATGATCTAATGACTATCAAAAATATAAATGAGACAATGGCTTTAGAAATTAAACAAAAATTATGATTACTAAAATACTTAATGCCATAACACTTTCAAGGATTTTATGCGCAATACTAATTTATTTAATTTTATATTTAGAAAATAATTACTCAATCGCTTTATTTTTATTTTTTATTGCATCCTTTTCTGACTTTCTTGATGGTTATCTTGCAAGAAAAACAAACTCTGTATCAGTATTAGGGGAAATTCTAGATCCTATAGCTGATAAATTATTAATTGTATTTGTTCTAATCGGACTGAGTATTAATCTTGATAGTTTTTTAATTGGTTTTATTTCAGCTGTAATTATTTCAAGAGAAATCTGGGTCGCTGCTTTAAGAGATATCAACTCTAGAAATAACCAATCTCACAAAACAAGAGTGACTTTTTTAGCAAAGACAAAAACCGCGATGCAGATGTTGTCTATATTAATGTATCTCTTTGGCCTAACGATTAATAACATGATGGTCCTTTTCTTTGCTGATATTATTCTTATAATCACTCTTTTAGTTACAATTCAGACAGGTTTTCAATATACAATTTCAACTTTTAAGAAATGAGTAAAGATAAAAAATCAATAGATATAGCTAGGCAAGTTATTGATGATGAAGTCGAAGCACTAATTGGTTTAAAAGACTACATTGATGAAAAGTTTGAAGAGATTGTAGATGTTATATACAAGTGTAAAGGTCGTCTTATTCTCACTGGGATAGGAAAATCTGGTCATATAAGTAAGAAAATATCTGCAACTTTATCAAGCACTGGAACTAGTTCTTTCTTTATGCATTCCACTGAAGCTTTTCATGGAGATCTTGGGATGATTCAGAGTAATGATATAGTTATTGCAATTAGTTATTCAGGTGAGACAGAGGATCTTCTAAAAACAGTACCCATTATAAAAAAGTTAGGATGCTCTGTAATAGGTGTATCAGGAAATGATGAATCAACTCTTGCGAAGATTTCTGACTACCATCAATTAATAAAAGTTGAAAAAGAAGCTTGCCCTCTTGATCTTGCTCCAACTTCAAGCGCTACAGCAACTCTTGTTTGGGGGGATGCGCTGGCAATTTCGTTAATGAATAAAAAAGATTTCAAACCTGAAGATTTTGCAAAGTCACATCCTGGAGGAACTTTGGGAAAGAGATTACTTCTCTCTGCAAAAGATGTAATGGTATCGGGAGATGAACTTCCAATTATTAATTATGATGCGCTTTCAAAAGATGTCATAAAAATAATTTCTGAGAAAGGAATGGGAGTTACATTTGTAAAAGATCAAGACAATAATGTTATTGGATTAATAACCGATGGAGATATTAGAAGAGCCATCGATAAATCAAATTACTTTTTCGATATGACAGCTCAAGATATTATGAGCAAGGATTTCATTTCAGTATCCCCAAATGATTTAGCTTCAGAATGTTTGAACATTATGGTTGAAAAGAAAATAGGCTGTCTTGCAGTAATGGATAGTAATGATTTAGTTGGCGTTATTAATCAGAAAGATTTAGTTAAATTAGGTATATAATTCTTAAAATTGGCTGGGTGGCAGAGTGGTCATGCAGCGGACTGCAAATCCGTGTACGCCGGTTCGATTCCGGCCTCAGCCTCCACAGTTCCAGCTTCAAATAAAATATGTATTTTTTTTAATTATATTTCCAAATATTTCTTTTTATAGAATATAATTCTCATTCTAATTTTAAGAGGATTATATTACCGTGAAAATTTTAATAATGGGATTACCGGGAAGTGGCAAAACTTACCTAACCGAAAGATTACAGCCATTGCTAAAAGCTGCTTGGTATAATGCAGATAAAGTCAGAGAAATGGCTAATGATTGGGATTTCTCAGATGATGGTAGAACAAGACAGTCTAATAGAATGAGAACATTTGCAGACTTTGAAAAACAAAATGGTAGATTCGTTTTATGCGATTTTGTTTGCCCAACAAAAGAAACGCGTGAAAATTTTGATGCTGACATCACTATATGGATGGATACAATCAAAGAGGGTAGATTTGATGATACAAATAAGATTTTTGTTGCTCCTAAAAATGTTGATTTCCATATTACAGATTGGAATGATCATAATCATGATGATATCGCAAAGGAGATTTTAAATGGGTAAATTTGATTGGAAAAAACCAACTGTTCAGATGTTAGGGAGGTGGCAACCTTGGCATACAGGCCATCAGGAGCTCTTTAAAAGGTGTGTGGCTAAGACAGGACAAGTAATTATCCAAGTTAGAGATGTCCAGGGCGCATCAGGTGGCGATGGTCAGGATGATAATCCCTTCGATTGGGATCAAGTTTGCAAAAACATAGAAGAAGGCCTTCTCAAAGATAATTTTAGAAGAGGTGTTGATTATGAAATTATGCTAGTCCCAAATATTGTCAACATTACTTACGGAAGAGGAGTGGGTTACAAGTTTGAGGAAGAGTCATTTGATGATTCCATTACATCAATATCTGCTACAAAGATTAGAGAGAAACTTCGTTCTGAGGGCAAGCTAGACTAATAATCATCATTCTTTATACTTGTCATATGCCCAGGTGGTGGAATTGGTAGACACAAGGGATTTAAAATCCCTCGAAGGCAACTTCGTGCCGGTTCAAGTCCGGCTCTGGGCACCATTTAGGATAATTATTCAGCAATTCTTTTTAGATAAGAATTGTAATTATTTTTAGTGAGCGAAGCTATTTCTAAGAGTTTATCCTTTGTAATCCATCCATTTTTAAAAGAGATTTCTTCAGGGCACATTATTTTGACACCCTGACGTTTCTCCAAAGTATATATAAAATGTGATGCTTCAATTAACGAATCTGGTGTTCCAGTATCTAGCCAAGCATATCCAGAGCCAAGCACTTTAACTGATAATTTTTTTCTTGATAGATATTCTTTATTGATATCAGTTATTTCAAGTTCGCCCCTGTCAGAAGGTTCAATATTTTTTGCAATCTTTATAACTTCGTTATCATAATAATAAAGACCGGTTACTGCATAGTTTGATTTAGGTTTTTTAGGTTTTTCCATTATGCTCAAAGCATTATAATTTTTATCGAACTCAACGACACCAAATCTCTCAGGATCAGATACTCTGTAAGCAAAAATTGAAGCTGATTCGTTATTATTTTTTGCTTCAATTAATAGATCTTTGAATGCATTACCATAGAAAAGATTATCTCCCAGAATAAGAGCAACAGAATCATTACCAATAAATTTTTCACCAATTAAAAAAGCTTCAGCAAGACCTCTTGGTTTCTCTTGCTCCTCATAAGAAATATTTATACCCCAATTACTTCCATCTCCAAGAAGTTTTTGATAAAGATGAACATGTTCTGGACTCGTGATTATAAGAATATCTTTTATCTCACTTAACATTAAAACAGCAATGGGATAAAAGATCATTGGTTTATCATAGATTGGAATTAGTTGCTTTGAAATTGATTTAGTAACTGGAAATAATCTTGATCCAGAGCCACCAGCTAACACAATTCCTTTTCGCTTATTCATACTGTAAATAATTTAGTCTCATTCTACGTTAATTACTTATTTTAAACATTAGTTAGGATACATCAGCTATTCAAAATCAATATTCTGTTCTTTTTCGCGCCCGAGTCTTTGACTATAATTTTTACGAATTTGATTATTAAATTTTATAGCTTCTTCAAGAGTAGACAGCTTGATATTATTTTCACTAAAAAAGCGAATAAATGCATTAGTATCTTTTGGAAAACATGCTCCACCAAAGCCATTTCTCCCGTCAGGGCCAGGGACTTTCATGTGTGAATTACCAATTCTTTCATCAAGACTTACCCCATTAATAAAATTGTCGTATTCTTCCTCTATTTCAAGAACATCAAAAAGTTCTTTGAGCTGATTGAAAAAAATAACTTTTAAAGCTAGAAAACTATTTATTGTATATTTAATTAAACTCGAGACCTCAATTGAAACATAATATGATTCGCTAAATTCACATTTAGTATGATCTGTCAAAAAATTACTAACACAAACGCAAGACTCTTTATTTCCTCCAAAGATTTGGAAAGTTGAAGAAATAAAGTCATTATAAGCATTTTTTTCCGTAAGAAACTCTGGATTATGAACAATATTCTTTGATAGGTTTTTTAGATCAACTAAAATATTTGGCAAGCAAGTACTTTTAATTACAAATATTGATTTTGGATAAAGATTGATACATTTCTTTGTAACCTCTTCTAAAATAGATGTATCAATACTCCCATTTGATTTGCTGGGTGTAGGAACGCAAATAAAAATTAGACTTGGATTGAAAGAGATAAAATCAGATACATCAGTTTTATATTTAGGGTCTACAATTTTTCTTTCTACGCTATCATGCAAAGATTTTTCTAATGCAGAACCTACGAATCCATGACCAACAATTAATATTCTATTTTTCATATTAAACAATCATACTCTAAAAATATTTACAGAAAATCAAATTGCCTGAATATTAGCTAAAACTTTTTTTGATACTTCTTTAATAGAAAAATTACTCTCAACATATTTTTTTGCATTTTTAGAAAGTCTTTTTCTTTCTTTATTATTGTCAAAGGACCATAGCAGTTTTTCAGATGCATCATCTTCATAAGGATCTGCCCAAAACTGACCCTCCCACTCAGGATATTGATCTTTCTTAAGAGGAATCATTTTATAATCAACTAGGAGACTGTTTTGATTATTCATATAATCAATGTTACCAGAATAATTAGTTGCTATTACTAGATTACCAGCTGACATATTCTCAATTAAGTTTAGTCCAAAACCTTCACTTCTATGAAGACTCATAAAAACGTCTGTAATATTCCTTAATCCGACCATCTCCTCATCTGAAAGATGTCTGTCAATTAAAACTAAATTAAGCATATTGTTTTCTTTGATTTCCATTATTTTAGAAATGATTTTTTTTCTGCCCATAATCCCCGTTAGTTTAATTATTAAGCAAGAGTTATCTCTAAAATCACTCCTATGTGAAGCTCTTAAATAAGAGTTTATTGTTGCAAATGGATTTTTTCTATCTACATAAGAATCACAGTCAAAAGTAGTTACCACAGTAAACTTATTTTTAATTTTTAATTTATGATCCATTCCATTTACTCCGTCAGGGTGGCTATTCAGTGCATGAGGAACAACTTTAGGCTCAAAATCACATGATCTCATTATTGAATCTGCTATAAAGTTGGAAGGTACCCATAAATCATTAAGAAACTTCCCACTCTCGAGAAATTTAGTAGGGAATCTATCTAACTCCCATGCCCAAAAGCCAATCTTAAAGTTACTTGAAAGACTGGAATCAATAAAAGGAATGCAGAAAGGTGTTTGATCCGCATTTATATGAAAAAGCGAGATATCCCAATTCTTTTTTGATTTAGAAGATTTAGTAATAATTGAATTATCTTTAATATCAACATTAAATCTCGTTGAGCTAATATTTGCTTCATTAAGCATATCATCCATTAACTTTGCCCCATTAGCTACGCCAGTATTTGCATTAAAATAGCCAAAAATATTGATACCTTTCTTAGATATATTTTCAGTATCAAAGCCACTGAATAAGATCGGATTCTCATTATGAATCTTTTTTGAAGCCAATGCTTCACCCAACAGAAGAGCTTTTATTTTTGAACGAATTTTAGAAACAATAGAAATAGATAAAAGCGAAGGGAAATATTTAGAAAAAGATTTAAGAATACTGAATAGCCTCATCTTTAATTGAAATCCAAAAAATCTTGTCTCAAGTCTTCGAGGGATACTTATTTTCCAATCTTTTGGAAGATTATTATTATCCATTTCATGCTTAATCCAGCGTAAAAAAGCATCTGCTCCCTCAGGTGTTTTTATATTAAATGCAGACCTAAGATCTTCTCTTGAAAGATATAAGCCTAGAAAGTTTCTTGATAGATGCTTATTCTTTGAAAACTCTTTTGCCGGATTATCAAACCATCTTTTGGAAATTTTCTTGATATCATAATTTATTTTATTTGTTTCCAAAAATTTTATATAAGACCTCTTTGATGTATCCAGATCTGTTCCATGGAAGTTATTTAATCCGTAAACATCATCTATTTTAAGTTTTTCAAAAAGCTTATTATTTTGCTTTAAAGCTAAGAGGTACTCATCAATTTTCTTTCTTAACGCAGATGAAATTTTCCTTTTGAATCTATTTTCATGTTTACTTAATTTTATAAAAGAAAAGCTATCATCATACAAAAGTCCGGAGAAATGAAAAAAAAGTACCTGCTGATCATTTGAGAAAAAAATGTTATTTTTTTCTGTTATTTTTCTTTCATGAAGATTCCAGTAGGCTATATTTGCATCTGATTCGGAATGAATATAACTGTTATCAACAAAAGATGGAAGGTAATCACAAAACTTCTGATCTGTAAAAAGTCCATCTTTTACTGAGCTAAAACACTCTAGCTCACATTTTCTTTTCCACCAAGGAAGAAAATTATTTAGAACACTATCAGATGACTTCAATCCTAAAAAACCCAAATTGTAAATACCAGAATTTGATATATCTTTTAAGCTTGGATTCTTTTCATCTTTATAAGGAGTTTGAATGTGAGGAGTTAGAAGAGAATTGTGTTTATCAAGTAATTTTTCAAAATTAGCTAAAGAATTTTCTATAGAAATATCAGGATCAAAGTAGAAAATCTTTTCGTAACCTGCACCGAATAGATAATCAAAAACATATGGCTTTATTGCAGTATTAATTTCAAGAATTGAATATCTTAGTATGAAGGCATCAAAATTTCTTATATTTAGATCTTCAACAAATAGTACTTTAATTTGATTATCAGCGAAAAAATCCTCAATCTCAATTTGCTTTTTGTCACATATAATTATGTAGGTATCTTCTTTTGTATTTGATTCAAGCGTATCTACAAGAATCTTTGCTGTCGGCAAATAATTTGCGGAACAAATAGTGAAGTAAGCTGAAGATGAGTTATTAATCATAAAGATTTAATAAATAGAATTACTTTATGAGGAGATGATAACCTACGAAAGCATAGTGTTGATACATTTCCTGTTTGTTTTCTATTGCTTTTGATCCAGGATCAAGAAAAGACAATTGCTTATTGTAACTTTCAAGTTCAAGATTATGAATATAGGGCAATCTACCCTCTTTATATCCATGAGCCAAAAAGTGCTCTTCAGTTGAACCTGCAAAATTCTTAACATCTGGATAAGTTTCTATGTAAAAAAACTTATCAACTGAAACCTTGAAAGGAAATCTTCCTTCTTCCCAACCGCTATAGATATAATGATTTCTCAAAGATTCATGATCAGTTTTATCGAAAGATTCATTAAGGTCAGCATTTGAATCGTAATAATATTCAGAATCAAAAAAAAGATCATTCATTAACCAATAATGAGCTATGTAGTTTTTATCAAAGTTTTTATATTTTTGTTTTAGAAATTGTTTAGATGGAGGTAAATACATATACCTATTGTACTATTTTTGAATATTATGCTCAAAATTTAGACACAACCATTACTTTCTTATAAGTATATTCCAGCCTTGTCTTTGTCACTTATTATTAATTCAGATAAATCTATTGGCCAATTTATATTAATCTTAGGATCATCCCACCGTATTGTTAATTCTGAATCTTTGTTGTAGAAATTTGAAGTTTTGTAATGAACAGTCGCATTGTCAGTTAGAGCAAGAAATGCGTGCCCAAAACCTTCAGGTATCCATAGTTGTAAATTATTTTCTGTGTTAAGCTCTAATGAAAAATATTTTAAATAGGTTTTAGAGTCTTTTCTCAAATCAATTGCGTAATCAAGCACTGAACCACTAACAACCCTTACCAGTTTTCCTTGAGAATGAGGACTTTTTTGAAGATGAATTCCGCGCAAGACATTCTTTTTTGAATGAGATTGATTATCTTGAACAAAATCTATATTTTTACCTAAAAGTCTGCAAAATTTTTCTTTATTGAAACTTTCAAAAAAAATTCCTCTTGAATCATTGAAGATTTTTGGCTCTATTATTTTAAGATCTTCTATAGAAGTATTATAGATTTTCATTAGATGATTTATTTCGGATATAAAATTTCATCTAATTTTTTTAATTTATTATCAAAATGCATTTGCTTAATTTCTAAGGTATCTAAACCATTTTCTTCTAGGAAGTTATTTAGATTAGAGTGATCGATTCTAGATATATCGCTGAAGTACTCTTCAAAATCATCCTCTGTCTCAATTTTTACCTTAATCTTTAAAAGTACTAAGAATTTCTCCAAGGCATCTGAAAATGATGCTTTTAAATCAGACTCTTTTTTATCATCATCAATGTACCTTAAAGTAGTATTTTCTTGAAGGTATTTTATTTCATCATTTTTATTAACCTGACAGGCGATCCTAAAATGTTCAGAGTCTAGTTTATTTTTTGAGTTTGAGTATAGATTCCTGATCTTCCTATGAATTTTATCTTTTCCTATCTCTCTTCCGATCTCAGCACCATTTTTGATAAGAACTTTGCTTCTATAATAAAGAATTTTAAAAGCATCTTCGGTCATACTCTTATTAGCATCATTGACTTTATTTTCTCCAAGTTCAATATCAAAAATATCGCAGAAGTCGTCGACAACAGAGCCATTTTTTAAATCTTTAAAAGATCTAACTAGCAATTGTTCTTTATCAAAGTGTTTGACATAAAAACGAAGATTTTCTTGGACACTTTTATATCTATAATCTGATAAAGCAAAATGATGATTTTTATTTTTTTGCTGTATTTGCGATTTTGCTCGGTCAAGTGGTTCTCTATAATAGTATATTAATGTAAGAGAGCACCCGAGCTCATTAAATTTATTCTTTAGATTTTTTGTACTTTTGCCATTCATGAAGCCAAGACCTTCGCCACTAAAGATGATGCTTTTACTTTTTTTAGATTCAATCATTTTATTCAAATGATTATCTAAATCAGATCTAATTTTACTACCCTCCGTTTTAGAAATCTTAAGGAGCTTACACTTTTCTTCAAAATACTTATCTTCAAAAAGAAATTTCAACGGAGCCGAATGATTACCGTTACCAAAGCGAATTATTTTTTCAAACTCTTCGAAATCAGCATAGAAATAATCATCATTTTCAAATCTATTTAGGCTTAGTTGAATTGATGTGCTTCCTGTTTTTGCAGGACCAATGTGCAGGTATACATTCATGTGTTAATTATAAACAGAATATTTCAAAAGATCATATTTTCATGTTTTTTCAGAAATCTTTCCAAAATAATAAGTATTCATCATTAACTTATAAAAAATTGCTGTTAGCTTTGATTCAGGAGTTTTGAACAAATTCGGATTAAATTTCTCTTTTTTTAACCATCTATTCAAAGGATCTAAATCAATCATAGAAATATCTGTAATCTCCTCTTTGAGATTTTTTAAATTAAATTCAGAATTTTGGTCTGAATCATGAAATCTTATTTGAAACTCTTTTAAAGCATTTTTTATTTTTTTTGGGTCATCACCAGTGCTAAAGAACCTTGAATCGAGGGATTCATTATCTTTGTAAGAATCTTTCAAAAGATTTATTAATTTAAAACGAGCTTTTAAGATTTCTTGATTTCCGGAACTAATTGGAACTGAGTTATTGAAAAGAAACAATAATTTTATAGCTGGCAGAGATAAAGATTCATTTGCGTTAATTATTTGATTTGGTGGATTAATTTTTAGTTCAGAACAGAAATCTTCAACAACACAACCGTTTTTTAATTCCGATTTATTAAAATCTTTAATAATAATCTTACTTGAGCCAAAAACAGACTGAAATCTTTTGAGCCTTTTTATTAGCCTGAAATTTTTTACAAACGCAAGTTTGATATTGCTCTCGCCGCCCTTGATTTTTTGTTGAAAGATTGATTTTCTCCAATCCCTTGGGTTCCTCAGATATGCAATAACAACCAATTCTATATTTTTTTCATTAAAAAATTTTATCAACTTCTTTATATCATCTTCCTTAAGATCGCTTAAATCTTCTCCACTTAAAATCATTTGATTCCTATCTTTACTTATTTCAGAAGTTAATTTACTGAGTGTGGTTTTCCTTAAGTCTTTAATTTTTTTTTGATTGAAGCCCTGAATTATAAAATTCCTGTACTCTAAGTAGTTAGAAGAAAAAACTGAAATTAGCGGCTCTGAATGATTTGCGACTCCTAACTCAGCATAAAATGTTGATCCATCGTCATAAAATCTAAGACTTTGTTGAATAGAAGAGGAACCAGTTTTATGCAGTCCGATATGAAGAAATACTTTATTTATCATGATATTGCTCATCAACTTTATCAAGGAAATGATTTAAGTAAAAGGACCAGTCTTTAATATCAAGATTAAATGTTTTTTTTATGAGGGAATTATCCAGAACAGAGTATGAAGGTCTCTTAGCAATGGTTTCAAAAGCATCTGAATTTACCGGAGATATTGTTTCCAATTTACAGCTTTTTTTTGATCTCAATCTTTTATGAATTAACTCAGATATATCAAACCATGAGCATTGACCAGATGGAGTCAAATTGTATATTCCATAATTTTTATCTAAATTTGGAGAAGAAATTATTCTATGTATAAGGCAAACAATCATCAAAGTTGATGTAGGAGAGCCGATCTGATCTGAAACTACATCAATTTTCTTTTTAGATCTGGAAAGACTTATAATTGTTTTAGGAAAGTTCTTCCCCCATTCACCATAAACCCAACTTATTCTAAAAATGAGAAACTTTTCTGCAAATTTTACTATTTGTTCTTCACCAAGATGCTTTGTTTCTCCATATATATTTATAGGAGACTTTTTATCGGTTTCAGTAAAAGGTCGTCCATAAAGTTTACTGAAGACGTAATCAGTAGAAAAATGAATAATAGTAAAATTATATTTTTTAGAAAGCATAGCTAAATTTTTTACAGATAAATTGTTTACTGAATTTGCTTTATCTTTCTCTGATTCTGCCTTTTCAACATCTGTATAGGCAGCACAATTTATTACAAATTGGGGACATTCATTTTTAAAGATATTTTCAAGCTCAGATATTTTAGAGATATCTATTTCATTTCTATCATAAAAGGAACATGAAAAAGATTTTATAAATTCTTTGTTGTACTTAAATTCTTTTCCAAGCTGTCCTGACGCGCCTAAAATAATAATTTTTTTTTTCATTTAAGTAAGCTTCTTTATATACCAATTCACTGTTTTTTCTATTCCTAACTCAAATTCAACCGAAGGAATCCAATCAAGCTCATTCTGAATTTTTTCAGGATTAATAGAGTATCTAAAATCATGCCCAGGCCTATCAGCTACAAACCTTATAAGATCTTTATAAGAATTTGTTGGTACTTTTATTTCCTTATCCATTGAAGAGGTGTTTTCCCTAAAAGGATAAATATCTTCCAATTTCTCACAAATCATATTAACAATTTCAATATTGGATATTTCATTTAGACCTCCAATATTATAGGTCTCTCCAATCTTGCCTTTAGTTAAGACTTGAACAATGGCATTACAATGATCCTCTACATATAACCAATCTCTTATATTTTTCCCTTCGCCATAAATATCAATTGATTTCTTTAATATTGCTCTACTTATTGTTTTTGGTATTAGTTTTTCTTCATTTTGATTTGGACCATAATTATTAGAGCAATTAGTTATTAAAGTTTTTAGTCCAAATGTTTTATTCCAGGCTCTAATTAGATGGTCTGAAGCAGCTTTGCTAGCTGAGTAGGGGCTATTTGGTTTATATCTACTAAACTCATTAAATTTCTCATCGTCAGCGGATAAGGTGCCGTAAACTTCGTCAGTACTTACATGAAGAAAAATAGGATTTATGCCTGATAATTTTTTATTTCTTACGCATTCCAAAAGATTATAGGTTCCAACTATATTTGTTTGAATAAATTCACCTGGCTTTTCGATTGAATTGTCTACATGACTCTCAGCAGCAAAATTTACAATAGCATCAATATTAAAATTACTTATTAAGTTGGTAACAATGTTTTTGTTGCAAATATCATCTTTTACAAAAAAATATCGCGAGTCATCCTTATATAATTGATTATTTTCCAAGTTTCCTGCATAAGTTAGCTTATCGATATTTATGACTTTTTCTATGCTAGGAATGCATGAACTTTTATCAAGAATCAACCTAATAAAGTTTGATCCAATAAATCCTGACCCTCCTGTGACAAGAATATTTTTGAGTTTTCTCATGTTAATTATCTATTATTTTTTTTTATAAAAAGATTGATAATAAGCATAAATTGACCAGCTATTGTTTGTCTATAGATTCCGGACTTAAAAATATAAAAACATCTTTTGATAATATTTCCCGATAGACTTCTTTCAAAATCATCTAATATATGACGATTTTTCTCGGAAAGACTTTTAAAATCTGAAAGGTGTTCCAAGCTGGATCTATTGTATTTATTAATCTCACCTGCAAAAAGCTTCTTTAGTCTCTTTATTTTATTTTTAAAACCAATATTAGAGCCAATAAGATTTTTGGAATGTTGACGATAAAGAACTGATGCATTTTTAGAATATTTTATTATCCCATTTGATCCTGATATAAGTTGATATAAAAGCCAATCATGACTGATAACTTTTCTGTCAGTTTTTATGCTATCAAAGCACTTGGCAGCTGCATTGTTAAAAATCATGGTATTCGCTCCTGCAATTGACTGAACAAGAGCATTTTTGAATGAAAGCTTTTTTTTGAAAAAAATTGATTTACCTATTTTGTTACCATTTTCATCAATTAATATTGTTCGCGAGCAATACATAGATGCAAGATTGTTATTAGATGATTTAAGAAAGTTAATACCTCTTTCAATATGATTGTGTAACCAAATATCGTCTTGATCGCAAAAAGCATAATAATCATATTTTCCAGCTATATCTTTAGCAAGCTTAATATAACTGTTTGCAAAGTGATCATTATCCCCCTCGCAATTAAAAATGCTTATTGAGCGATTTTTCTTTTTAAAGTTATTTATTATCTTAGAGCTATCATCATTAGAGTGATTATCCTTTATATATATATCGAAATCTTTCCATGACTGAGTTGCAAGGGAGTCTAGTTGATATTCTAGAAAATCACCTCCATTCTTTACACATATCATAATGGCAAGCTTAGGCATTTTATCTAAAATCAAATCGTTTTTTCATCTTATTATTTATAAGAATAATATTTTATGTGAAATAATATACTTAAAATGTTTTTAACTAGAAAAAATTCTCAATCTTTTATTAATACTTCTCTGGAAATAGCTTCTTTAAAAGCAATTAAAAGAAACTCTTCTAAAAAATTTATAACAGACAGAATGAATTTTAATTGGGGTATTATTTGGGAAACATTTAATCCTTTAATATTGGTTGCAGGATGGTCACTACTTTTTTATCTAGGCATAAGAGGTAGAAACTTTGACTTAGCTTACTTTGTTTTTTTGTTGCTCTTTTGGTTCGCCTTTCAGCAGCTTGTTACAAAAACAATAAATTTAGACCTTCCTAAATTTTTTAAAAATAAAACAAAGATTGGGTTCTTGCATATCATATGTGCAGAACTCTTTGGAAACCTTGTTCCATTAATTTTGAGGTTCGTCCTATTAATTTTTGTACTAACATTTTTTAATTATGAACTTCAGTTTTACCACTTGCTATATGGGCTTACCATAACACTTCTCCTGGGTTTCTTTTATGGAATTATCCAAAATTCAGTTTTTCACTCAAATACCTTCTTAATTGAAGCCCATGGCTATTTTTTGCAAGCTCTTTTTTTGATGTCATCAATTTTGATTCCAGTAACGAGATTACCAGAACCGATTCGAGAGGTATTTCTATATAACCCTTTGGTTCATGTAAATGAATGGATAAAATCAGCAACTACAGGAATAATTTATGACTACATCGAGCTAAGCTATGCAATTAATTTTCTCATTACCCTTGCCATTATATCGCCAATATTTATTTGGAGAAAAAACAATAAAATAAATCAAATTATTAAAGATGAAAGTTAAACTGTCTGATTTTATTGCTGAATTGACATCAAATAATTTACCAAATCAGGCAACTTATATATTTTTTCCAAAAAAACCCTTCACGATTTTGAGAGAGCTTTCTAAGATTTCAGATATTGAGATAACTTCATTCATTCGTGAAGAATTTCTTAATAATAATTATTTCGACAAGGAGCTTTCATTATCACAAAATATTGAGTTTCACTGCATGATTTCTACCATTAGTAAAAATGCTTTTTTGGAAAACAATTATCTTAGCCATGAATATGACAAATATGCTCAAAAAGGATTTAAGAAAGTCCCTAAAACTATTTGGGAAAAATTTGAGATTTTCCTTTTTCTCGAGATAAATGAGGTTTGCTTAATTGAGAAACCAAATTTCTTTAAATCAATCAATTTGTTTTCTGAAATCCAAAAAGAATATGTTATGAAAAGCTTAGAAAATAAAAGGATCTATTATTTTTCTAATAACAGCAATATAGTAAATATTAAAGAATATTTTGATCTTTTTTTGTTAATAGACAATAAAGCTTATAAAATATTTAAGAATCCAGGTCCCTTTATGAGTGAAGCTAAGCTAATAGAGCAAAAATGAAGAATCTAATTTTAAAAATATCAATTTTCAGGCTTTCACTTCTAGTTGCTCTAGTAACTGCCTTGTTTATGAATTTTTTTCTTTCTCCTCAATACAAGTCTCAATCAATTATTGATGTCTCTTCAGATGACGCTCCACTTGTTGCAACATCTATTGTCAGTTCTTTTATGAGTCAAGGTGGATCTACGTTATCCTTCCAAATAAAATCTTTTTTAGAATCAAAAGAGGCAAGTAAGATTATTGAAAATAAGATTGATATTGATGGATTTTTCGCATCAGAAGATATTTCCTTCTTTTCAAAATATAAAAAGAGAAAAAATAATTCTTTTCATGAATATTTGTCCAATAAAGTTAAAATAACTATTGACAGTGACTCCCAAGCAATTTTTCTTGAAACATTTGCATTTAAGCCAAATGATGCGCTGCTTTTAAATCTTGAGATCGTTAATATGACTGTAAATTATCTAAATAGGACCGCAAGACTTACATCCTTTAACTCAAAAACAAATAAGGTTTGTGATTTATATTTTATTAATTCTGATGTTTTAAATTCTGAAATAACCTTTCTTGAGGATAGCGAGCTACCTGGGAAAGTAGATTCAGCAAATGAACTACTTCTAACAAAGGCACTAAACTTTAAAGAATTTTGTTTAGATAATCTTGAAACTCGCTCAGAAACTCCTCTCCAAGATACAAATCTTTTTCCTTCTTTTGAGCTAAGATCCATAAATGCTGATGCTTCAAAGAAAGTCCTTACTGAAATATATGAAGAGTCTCTTGATTCATTTGCATCTTCTAATAACATTAAAATTATTGCAGAGCCAATTGTTCCAGAGAATCAAGAAAATAAAAACATCTTTCTAATTTCATTATTGGCTTTCTTAAGTTCGTTTGTGGTTCTTATTGGTATTAGAATATTAATAAGACTAAATGAGGAATTTAGTGCATAAATTCTTAATTGATGTTAAATTTCAAAAAATCTTTTTTCAAATGTTAAAAAAATACTCCTTTTTAATTTTATTTTTTTTACCTAGCATAGGGCATTCACAGTCTCTAAACGAACAGTTTCTTGAATCACTGCCTGACGAAATTAGAACAGATCTTATTAACGCCACTTCAGGAAATGAATTAAATGAGATGGCGCAAACTAAGGACTATAAGTCTTTTGATTCCAAGATAGAAAAAACTCTTGAAAACCTAAATGGTATTGAAAGATTTGGTGATGAATTTTTTAAAAATTCACCATCAACATTCATGCCAATTAATGATCCAGCGGCGAATTCAGGCTATATATTAGATGTGGATGATTTGCTATTAATCCAACTTTTAGGTGATAGATCCGAACAATATGAATACAGAATTGATAGGAGTGGAAATATTTCAATAAGAGATGTTGGTTTCATAAAAGTTGCAGGATTGACTCTTGCGGATGCAAATAAACTCATTAACTCAACACTAGGAGAATTCTTTGTTGAAACAGAAGCAGTTCTTGCATTAAAAGAAGTAAGAGACATAAATGTTTTAGTAACTGGATATGTTGAAAAACCAGGCTTTTACATTTTAAGCGGCTATTCAAATATCTTTCATGCAATCATTAATTCAGGCGGAATCTCAGAGAATGGCTCATTTAGAAACATTAATCTCTTTCGAAATGGACAACTTCTCAAGAAAATTGATTTATATAGAGCCTTTATTTATGGAGAAACTTTGTTAGATATCTCTTTAAGGTCTGGAGATTCCATTGTAGTAGAACCCTCTAATAATCTTGTACCAATAATTGGTGCTGTTAATAGAGAGGCCATTTATGAGTTTAAAGAAGGCGAAACAGTATCAGAACTTATTAGTTATGCTGGAGGATTTTCTTCTATTTCTAATCCTAAAATGCAATTTTCATTAATCAGAGAGGACACAGATAGCTTCAAGGTAATTACCAGCGAAATAAACAACGATATTCAACTGAAACAAAATGATAAGATTTTTGTTAAATTTAAGGAATATCTAAGAGATAACTATTTTTTATCAGAGGAAGAAGAATTTATAAATATTCCTGTTAAAGTCAATGGTGCAGTTAAATATCCCGGCGAATATTATATTAGACAAGATCAAAAGCTCTCCGAATTAATCACGCAATTTGGCGGATTTAAAGATGATGCATATATATACGGAGCAGCCTTATTTAATGACAAAGCAAAATCTTTAGAGGAAGAATATAACAAAAGACTATATAACGATGCCCTTAAGTCTTTAGCAAGTATAGGAAGCTTGAAGACTATTGATAATGTAGGAATCCTCTCAGATCTTCTTGAGGAATTTAAGAAAATAAGTGCAACCGGAAGGGTAATAACAGAGTTTTCTTCAGAAAAAATTGAAATAAATCCTTCCTTAGATTATAGACTTTCTCCGGGAGATGAAATATTTGTCCCATACAAAAAAGAAATTATCTATGTTTTTGGAGAAGTCTTGAATCCCGGTACCCACATCTTTCATGAAGATATTAAAATCAATGAATATATTGATAAATCTGGCGGATTAAATGATTATGCTGATACAGCATCAATAATTATCGTTTATCCAAATGGTTCTAGTGAAAAGGTTCGGTTAAGAAAATTCTCAAATAATAATGTTAATCTTTTATCAGGATCAGTGATTTACATACCCAGAGATCTGCAAAGAGTAAATGGTATTGAAATTGGTTCTGTTATGGCACCAATAATTAGCAGCTTAGCAATTTCTCTTGCTTCCTTGAATTCTATTTCTAACAATTAGTCCCCTAAAAAATGATTAATTTTATTGATGTTTGTAAAGATACTCCATACATCAGATTTTTGGACTTTTACAAAAGAGCAATCTTAAAGAAACAAAGAAATATCGAGGCTATTTCCATAAGTTCATTTAATGATAATAGGAAAGAGGTTGAATCAAGATATGTAAATTTAAAATATATTAGAGACCAAGAGTGGATATTTTTTTCAAATTATCATTCGCCTAAATCTGAGTCATTCTCTTCTCACAAACAAATAAGTGCCATCCTTTTTTGGGAGTCAATTAATTTACAAATACGCATTAAAGCAAAAATATATAAAACAGATTCTGATTTTTCTGATTATCATTTTTCAAAAAGATCTTTATCAAAAAATGCTTTAGCTATTAGTTCATTTCAATCAAAACCAATTGAAAGCTTTGATATAATTAAAGACAATTTTGAGAATGCACTGAAAAAAAAGGAAATTTTGACAAAAAGACCTGATTACTGGGGTGGCTTCTCCTTTGAGCCATACTATTTTGAATTTTGGGAAGGCGGCAGTAATAGATTGAATAAAAGGGAAGCATTTTTAAAAGATAAAAAGATATGGACTCATTCATATTTGCAGCCGTGAACTCTTTTTAAATACTCTTATTTAGTTTAAAATCATCACAAAATATGATTCGATATTATTTAATTTCCCCCAACCAAATCTCTCATTCTATTAACATTGCTAGACGGTAAGATCTTTGTCTAAAAAAACTCTTCCCATAAATTCAAAAATAAAAGCTAGCCAAGTTATGTTGATTGGCCAAGATGGCGAAAAGCTTGGGATAGTTCCAATTGGTGAAGCTATTGAAAAAGCAAAAAATGTTTCTCTTGATCTTGTTCAAGTTTCTGCAAAAGACGCCGATCCAGTAGTATGCAAGTTATTGGACTATGGTAAATTCGTTTTTACAAAGAAAAAAAATACTCAATCTTCAAATGCTAAGAATAGAAAAAATGCATTAAAGGAGATTAAATTTAGGCCTTCAACCGATACCGGTGACTATAATATTAAATTAAAAAAGATAAAAAGCTTTATTCTTGCTGGCGATAAGACTAAAATAAGCGTCCGATTTAGGGGAAGGGAAATCCTCAATAGTGATTTGGGATTAGAACTGCTAAATAGAATTATGAATGAACTACAGGATATATCTCAAGTAGACCAACATCCTTCTTTAGAGGGAAGGCAGCTACAAATGGTTTTATCGCCACTTAAAAAGAAATAGGTATAAATATGGGTTATAAATTAAAAAAACATTCTGGTGCAAGCAAACGTTTTAAAAAAACCTCTTCATCTTTGAAAACAAGAAGTGCAAATAGGAACCATATCCTTTCAAAACAAAGTACAAAAAGGAAAAGGCACAATAGAGGAATAAAGAATCTTACAAATGCATCTTTAAAGGTCGCATCTAAACTAATAAATTAAGAATATTATGCCAAGAGTAACTAAATCAAAAATTGCTAAGAAAAGACACAAGAAATTACTCTCTCTTACTAAGGGGCATTATGGAGCAAGAAGCAGGCTATACAAAACAGCTAAGCAATCCAATATTAAGTCTCTTCAATACTCCTTTAGAGATAGAAAAAATAGAAAACGCTCTTTTAGAAATCTTTGGATTTCAAGAATCAATTCCGCATCAAGGAATTTAGGCACTACATACTCCGTTCTTATTAATTCATTAACTAAGAGTGATATTAGAATAAATAGGAAAGTCCTTTCAGATATCGCTATAAATGACGAGAATACTTTTAAGGAAATTGTTAAAAAAGCCTTAGGCTGATGTCATCAAAAGAAAACTTATTTATATCCAATGTTTCAAGGGACAGGGGGTCACCTCATCCAATTGAAGAAATGAAACTAAATTTAGTTTCCATCCTTGAGTCTTATGGTTTTGAATATGAGGAAGGGCCGGAGATAGAGTCTGAACAAAATAATTTTGATATGTTGAATATCAGAAAAAATCATCCTGCAAGACAAATGCATGACACCTTCTATGTTAACCATGAATCAAAAGTACTGAGGACGCATACTTCTCCTGTTCAAATCAGAGCTATGCTAGGCAAAGCTCCGCCTCTTGCGATAGTTTCAGCTGGTAAGGTTTTTAGAAAAGATGATGACTCAACACATCTTCCTATGTTTCATCAGGTAGAAGCAATGTATGTTAATAAAGGTGTTAGCTTTTCAAATCTAAAGTTCTTAATTTTTGAAATTATAGATACTATCTTTGGTTCGGATACTAAGGTTAGATTTAGACCATCTTACTTTCCATTTACAGAGCCATCAGCAGAAGTTGATATATTATCGAATAATGGAAAGTGGCTTGAGATTCTCGGATGTGGAATAGTTAATCCAAAAGTCCTAGAAAATTGCAATATTGATAGTAATGAATTTTCTGGATTTGCTTTGGGAATGGGAGTTGAAAGGATAGCAATGTTGCTTAATGATGTGGACGACATAAGAGAATTCTATAAATCAAATTTAGATTTTTTAAATCAAAGAAAATGAACTTCCATATTAAACATTTGCAAAGGTTTATTGAAAGAGAAATAACCGAGAATGATTTATCAGAAGTTTTGTTCCAGCTGGGCCATGAAAATAATTTTAAAGATGGTTTTTTTGAGCTAGAGCTTACTCCAAACAGAGGAGACTGTCTTAGTCTTATGGGGTTAGCTAGGGACTTAAACTATTTTTTTGGACATACCAATAACTTAGAAATCTTCAATAAAGATATTCAGAAATTTGAATTTAATTTTATAAATAATGCACCTGATGCTTGCCCTAATATTTCATTCCTTTATTTAGAGATTGAAGATATCCCAAGTCATTATAAGGATTATCTCAATAGTTTCTTTACGGAGTTAGGAAATAAAAAAATTAACTTTTTTACTGATGTATCAAACTATCTTTCATACGAAATTGGTCAACCGACTCACTGTTATGAATATGATTCCATAAGGGAGGGATTTGAACTCAATAGACTAGAAGAGAGATGTAATTTTTTAACTTTAAATGATGAAAAGATTTCTCTTGAAGAGGGCGATTTAGTTTTTTCTAAAAATGGAGAAGTTATAAACCTAGCAGGTGTAATGGGAGGAAAAAGTTCTGCTTGTAATGAAAATACAAAAAAAGTTCTTATCGAATGCGCTCATTTCAAACCAAATGAAATAATTGGAAAAACAATTAAATATAACATCACGTCTGATGCCGCTCATAAATTTGAAAGGTTTGTCGATCCAAATACTCACAATGTTACTCTCAAAAGGTTTTTAAAAATTGTTGATGATCATACAAAAATAAAAAAAATCGGTCTCGCAGAATCAAACATTAAGAAAAAAGAACCTAAATCAGTTAATTTGGATATTAATAAAATTAATTCAATTCTAGGAACTAATTTAAAAAGAGAGGCTATTGAACAGATACTCAATAAATTATCTTTTTCAATTATTGCCAATCAAATTCAAATACCATCTCATAGAAATGAAATAGAAAATGTAAATGATATTTCTGAGGAAGTGGCAAGAGTGATAGGCTATGACAATATTAATTCAGAAATTTTTAAATTAAAGACTGCTCCAAAAAAAACTAGCTATAGAGAAAATCTAAGAAGATTTTTATTGCATAATGGATTTACAGAAGTCATAAACTCTCAGTTCTCACCAAATAAAAATGAAGATAGTATTTCAATTCAAAACCCATTGGATTCAAATAAGTCAAACCTCAGAACTAATTTAAGTGAATCTCTTTTAGAAAATCTTTTATACAATGAGAGAAGACAAAAACAATCTATAAAACTTTTTGAGATTTCAGATATTTATAAATTTAATTCAGAACGAAGGATTGAAATAAGAAAAGTTTTAGGATTAATCGTTTCAGGAAGAGTTGGAAATAACTATCAAGAATTTTCAAAAAAATGTGATGAAAAATATCTTAAAGAAGTATTTAATAAGATTAATTTTGATGTGTCAGATTTTATTTTTAAGTTCGATCGATCTGATTTGAATTCAAAAAGGAAAGAAGATATTTTTGCTATCGCTGTTCCTTTAGAACATTTGGAGAAAGTTTTTGATGAGGAATCTTCATATGTTAGTAAAATTAAGGAAAAAGTATATGACAAAGATTTCAAATATTCCAAAGTATCCGATTATCCTGCCTCAACAAGAGACTTTTCTTTTGTTGTTAGTGATAAAGAAATAATTGATAGTATTTCACAAACTATTTTTGAGTTTCATTCAAATATCCTAAAAGATGTTTTCTTATTTGATTTTTATGAAGATGTTTCAAATAAACAATTTAAAGCAGCATTCAGATTTATTTTCCAAGATGATTTAAAGACACTAACTGATGAAGAGATAAACTCTGATTTGGATATTATTCTTTCAAGAATACTTAATCTTGGTAAGGTCTCAATACCAGGATATAAGAAAAATGAATCTTAGACTTTATAGTTTATTCCTTTCAGGTCTTTTTTTTCTCTCTGGAAATATAAATTCAGATAGCTTTCAATTCAATTCATATAACAATCACGGAGCAATTGGCATCATAAATATGCCATCTGCCAGGTTTTATGATGAAAGCTCTTTTGGAATTACAGTTTATGATGGTACACCTGATCAGAAAATAACACTCACGTCGTCTCCCTTTGATTGGCTTGAAGCTTCCTTCTTCTATACTAATATTCAAGGCCTTCCCTATCCTGGATATGAGTACCAAGACTATAAAGACAAAGGCTTCAATTTAAAACTTAGATTAAAAGAGCAGGGCTTGTTTCCTGCTTTAGCGATAGGGATAAATGATATTGCAGGGACTGGATTCTATAGCGGTGAGTATATTGTTGGATCGTATGAGTTTAGTAACCTTGATTTTCACTTGGGTCTTGGATGGGGGGCATTGAATGGCAAAAATGATATAAGAAATCCGTTCGTATATTTAGATAATAGTTTTAGAAATAGGCCTCCAGGTTTTGAAGATGAAGGCGGTCAGCTTGAGCCATCAAGATACTTTTCAGATGAAGATATCTCAATATTCTTTGGCCTTTCCTACATATTAGGAGAAAAAATGCTATTTAAATTTGAAAGAGATACAACAAAAACAGACGGTTTAATAGATTACGATAATTCGGGAAGTGATTTTAGTTTTGGTCTTGAGTACAAGTTTTCAGATAATTTTTCTCTTGGTATCTTCAGCGAAAGAGATGATTTTATTTCGCTTAAGTTTCTTTATAAACAGAGTCCTAATAAATATATTAAGAATTATAGATATAAATCAGCTAACGTTAGAAAGCCAAATGATAAGTATCATGAGCTTAGACAAAACTTATCTAGAAATGGAATCGGCGTTAATAAGATTTATAAAAAAAATGAGCAACTTGGACTAGAGTTAACTCAGTTTACTCATGGAGATTTGTCAACGCTTGACTATATTCTTGATGAAGCAATTAAAGACAGTAATATTACCGAAGAAGTATTAATTAACTATAAAATTGTAAATCTAGATGTAATAAAGTCTTATGATGAATCCTTTATAGATGACAGTGATATTATTTTTAATAAAAGAGGAAAAAGGAGGAAACTTAACACAAATACATCTATAAATATAAGACCTTTTATTGCAGCAAGAGAGGGATTTTTAAAGGCAGCTATTCTTGCTGAAAATGATACAGAATATCTTTTTAAAGATAATTTAATTTTTTCCTCAAATTTAAAAATATCTCTTTGGGATAATTTTCAGGATTTAACAATTCCTCCTCGCGACACTTATCCAAATCAGGTGAGATCAGATGTAAAAGATTATTTAAGAGGTTTTAATGATGGCATTGTCATTGGAAGGGCTCAAGTGGATTATTTTAAAACCATTAAAAAAAACCACCATATTATGTTTTCTTCAGGCATTTTCGAAGAGATGTTTAATGGTTATGGTATGGAATATCTTTATTTCGTGCCTGATAGAAATTATGCATTTGGTTTTGAGGCATTTAAAGTCTTCAAAAGAGATTATAAGCTGCAATTTGGGATGCTTGATTATGAAACAGAAACTGGGCACTTAAATTTTTATTATAGAAATTATAAATACATACCTTTTGATGCCAAGATTTCATATGGTAAGTATCTTGCTGGTGATAAAGGTGCCACTATTGAGTTGTCACGGAACTTCAGAAATGGAGTAGAATTTGGAGCATTTGCAACATTTACAGACGTTTCTACAAAGCAGTTTGGAGAAGGCTCTTTCGATAAAGGTATTTTCTTCAATGTACCAATTTTTAGGAATTATATAGATTATAAATGGAGACCACTAACGAAGGATCCGGGTCAAAAACTATTGAGAAAGAATAATTTGCATGATCTATTAATTAAATTTAAAAGAATTGAATGATGAGTTCAAGATACAGGATCCTTTATAAATGATAAATGTAAAATATATGTATAAAAAAAATACTTATATAATGAAAACCTATGTATAATTCAAATTTAAATAATAAATTATTTGAGTTTGATTATTCTTTTATGCATAATCATATTTTGAGGAGCAAATTTAAATGAATAAGATTCTTTCATGTATCATACTTTTCTGTGGTTTTTCCACATTCTATGTTGTTGCAGAAAATCCAACAATAACTGATGAGAAGATAAATAATATCTCACAAAGATTGGAATCTTATTCAACTGACCAATTGATTGACAGAAGAAATACAATCATATCTAAACTTGAAGATTTAGAGGGTGATGATGAAGACATTGCTCCTGCTGTTTCCAGGTCTGACTTGCTTCTTGAATTATCTATAATTGAACAATTGCTTATTTTAGCCGGTGTATCATTACTGGATTCAATCGGTCAGGATTCTCCAAATCCACCAGATACAGTATTCCCAGTAATTACCGTTTTAGGTGATAATCCAGCTACAGTAGAATTAGGTAGCACATATGTTGATGCAGGTGCTACTTCCGATGGTGGTGAATCTATAGTTGTAAGTGGTCAAGTAGATACTAATACTATTGGGACTTATACGATTACTTATACTGCAAGTGATGCTGCGGGAAATACATCGACTGCTTCAAGGGTTGTTAATGTTGTTGATACAACTTCTCCAGTTTTCACATCTCCAGATACTTATAATGTTGTTGAAAATCAAACTTTAATTGGACCTGTTACTGCAACTGATTTACAGTCAATTAGTTTTACAGTTTCAGGATCTGAAATAATAATTTCAGCAGCAGGGATTCTTTCATTCGTTACTGCTCCAGATTATGAAGGCGAGAAGATTGTTTATACTGCTACCGTTACCGCTACTGATGCTAGCTCTAACTCATCGACTCAAGATATAACAGTAAACATAACTAATGATGAGTCTGATGACGATGATGGTACTGGTACGGGTACCGGAACTGGAACTGGAACTGGTACTGGAACAGGAACAGGAACAACTTAATTCTATAGCTTGTCAGTTACTAAAAAAGACTTAGCAAATAATATTTCAAAAAAATTAAGGTTATCAAAAAAAGATAGCCTTTTCCTTGTTCAAAACTTTTTTGATTCACTAATTGAAAATAAAAATAAACATATAAATTTAAGCAATTTTGGCTCTTTTATTTTTAAAAAAACTCCATCAAGGATTGGTAGAAATCCCAAGACTCTTCAAGAGTTTAAAATTAAATCAAGGCAAAAGTTAACCTTTAGGCCATCTGACGAAGTTAAGCAAAACATAAATTGAAAAAATTGGTCGGGATGGCCGGATTTGAACCGACGACCACCACACCCCCAGTGTGGTGCGCTACCAGACTGCGCTACATCCCGAATTTATATTATATTTCGATAGTACGTATTGTTATATAATTAGTTTTCTAAAAGTTTAGAAATAAGTTCTATTGAATAATGAGTTTAGTTGAATGTAAGGCTGGTCAATTTGAAGGGATATTTGAGGACAATTGTCACCAATTTTTTGGAATACCATATGCAAAATATGATCAAAGATGGAGTGAGTCATTTTTATATGACAAGGAAATATATTTTTTAGCAATACAAAAAGGAAACTCAGCTCCTCAAACTAGATTTATTGATCAAAATCAAACAGGAACAAGTTTTTTTCAAGACAACTCTTTAACAAAACAATCCGAAGACTGTTTATCTTTAAATATTTGCTCAAATAATATTAAAGGAAAAAGCCCAGTTATGATTTGGATTCATGGCGGCGCCTTAGTGACCGGTGGCTCAAGTAGTATTATGTATGATTTAAAATACTTAGCGAAAAGAGGAGTTGTGGTTGTTTCGATTAATTATAGATTAGGACCTCTTGGATTTTTGAGACTAAATGATATTACAGATGGTGAAATTAATTCTACTGGTAATGAGGGGTTGATAGATCAAAGAAATGCTATCAAATGGGTAAAAAATAATATTTCTTCTTTTGGAGGAGATCCGAATAATATTACTATTTTCGGAGAGTCTGCAGGTTCATGGAGTTGTAATCTTCAAATTGCTGCTGGTGATGATGGCTTATTTCAAAAAGCAATTTGTCAAAGCGGTGGCCTTGATGCAATTGCTTCAAAAGAAAAAGCAAATCAGTGGGCTAAACTATTTATTGAACAGTTTGAAAAAGATGGGCATGAAGTTTCTGATTTAAAATCATGTGACTGGAAATTAATAATTAATACAGCTAAGAAATTAAGACACTCAGCATTAAGTGATGGGAAGAGGTGGATTTTTCCTGAAGTGGGATTTCTTCCAGTTATAGATGATAAATTTATTAAGGATGATTACTTGGAAACATATTCATCTTCAAATGTTCATTTAATTGCTGGGACAACTCTCGATGAATATAAGCTTTGGAGCACTTTCCACCCAAGAATAGGCAAAAATGATGAAGAGTATATAAATAAAAGGTTATCGAAAATGTTTGAATCTAGCATGTTACCTGAACTGATTTCTGCTTATAGTGAATACCTTAAAATTAGCGAACTGGGAGATATTTATTCAGCGATTCTCACGGATATTTGTTTTGGTATCCCAACTCATAATACTCTTCAGAAAAAAGAAGGAAATTCTTTTGGATATTTATTCTCAACACAAAGCGAAATATTAAGCGGTAAATTAGGATGCTTTCATGCCTCAGAACTTCCATATGTATTTGGTGTTCATTCAAAAAAACCTTATTCAAGCTGGGGGCCGAAAGAATCTCAA
>NZPQ01000037.1 GCA_002693365.1 Fidelibacterota bacterium | reverse complement strand
AAACAACCACGCAGAAGCTATTTTTTTAGCCAAAGAAGACCTGTTGTTTGTTGGAAAACAAATAATATTACAAGGGTTAAAAAAGTGCATTTTTAAAAATATAGTAGAAGATGGTACTTATTTAAAAAAAGGCAGTCAAATTGCAGTTCTATCAGGGCCCATTGTTGAAATTTTAAAAAAAGAAAGAGTTATTTTAAACCTCGTTCAAAGACTAAGTGGCATAGCAAGCACAACTCAAAAGCTAGTTAAAAAAACAGAAAAATTTGGCATACAGCTGCTTGATACGCGCAAAACAACACCCGGGCTAAGAAGATTCGAAAAATATGCTGTTTTTATTGGTGGAGGGACAAACCACCGCTATAGTTTAAAAGATAGTGTAATGATTAAAGATAATCACTTAATAGGCAATTCTAGTTTTCAGGAGTCTGTTGATAAAGCACTTGCTAAAAATCCAAATAAAGATATACAGGTTGAAGTAGATAACAGCGACCAATTAAGAGAAGCGCTAAAAACCAAAGTAACGTCGATTTTGCTTGACAACTTTCATCCGAGGTCTCTTGCTCAAGCAATAAGTATGATCAGGAAAAAAAAGAAAAAGATATATATCGAGCTTTCAGGTGGAATTAACATTTCCAATATAAAGAGTTACTGCGTTGATGGTGTAGATGGCATATCTATGGGTGCGCTAACTCACAATATTAAAAGCAAAGATATAAGTCTTGATTTAAAATGAAATATAAAAAAACAGATATTTTAATTATTGGTTTGGGTCTTGCGGGAATTACGGCAGCAATAACAGCAGCCGAAAAAGGCAAAAAGGTTACTATCCTAACAAAAAGCAAGTCCCTTTCTTCGGGCAGTACACCATGGGCGCAAGGAGGAATTGTATATAAAGGGTTTAATGACAGTTCAGAAAAATTAAAAAAAGACATTCAAAGAGCTGGTTCAGAGCATACATGGGGCGTAGCCGTTGATCACCTTTGTAAAAATGGACCAAGATTAGTTGAGGATTTTTTAATTAACAAGCTTCAAGTTCCATTTGATAAATCAAAAGATAAGCTGAAAAGAGTTTCAGAGGGAGCACACAGTGATGCGCGTGTAATTTACCATGCAGACAAAACAGGAGAAAGCATACACAGCTCTTCTTTGGCATACTTGGAGTCATTACCGAGCGTTGAAGTTATCAGCAATCATATAGCGATCGATCTTTTAACCTTTTCACATCACTCAACGGTTTCAACAGATATCTATAAAAAACCAACCTGTTTTGGTGCGATGGTTTTAGATAAAAAGAATAAAGAGGTGATCGCTTTTTTAGCTTCAAAAACTATATTGGCAACAGGCGGTTTAGGACAGCTCTTTTTGCATAGTACAAATCCAAAAGGAGCAACTGGCGATGGTATTGCCATGGCGTGGAGAGCGGGAGCAAGGTGTTTTAATTTACACTATGTTCAGTTTCATCCAACGGCACTATATCATCCATCCGGAAGGTTTTTAATATCTGAAGCAGTTAGGGGAGAAGGTGGTCGCCTTATAAATCTAAAAGGGGAGCAGTTTATGAACAACTATCATAAGCAGGGGGACCTTGCACCCAGAGATGTTGTTTCAAGGTCAATTCACCAGGAAATGTTAAAAGAAGGCTCAGACTGTATGTTTCTTGATATTACAAATAAAAACAAAGAATGGTTACAACATAGATTTCCTACAATTTTTAATTATTGTTTGAGCAAAGGAATTGATATATCAAAAGATCCTATCCCCGTAGTTCCTGCAGCACACTACAGTTGCGGTGGAATTGGAGTTAATTTATTTGGGAGAACATCTCTTAAGAGACTTTATGCTGTTGGAGAAGTCTCTTGTACAGGTGTTCATGGAGCAAATCGCTTGGCAAGTACTTCGTTGTTAGAATGTTTGGTATGGGGTTTTTATGCTGGAAGCGATGTGGTCCGAGATAAAGATGATGATAATTATTTTCCACCAATGCACAAGTGGATGCATGGAAAAAACTCAATAGACAGTGGACAAATTGCTCAAGAATGGCTTACGATTAAAAATACGATGTGGAACCTAGGAGGGCTAATACGCTCACAAAACAAATTACACGCAGCTATGAATATTTTGAGAAATCTCCAGTCAGACGTAGAGAGAACTTATCAGGAAAGCAAGTTAGACGATAAAATTTTGTCCTTAAGAAATGGTGCTCAAACGGCTTTAGCGATAATTGCGTCGAGTATAGAAGCGAGGGAGAGCAAGGGGACTCATTATATTGAAAGCTAAACCACTATATTATCAATAAGTCTAACATTTTTATAAAAGACTGCAACGCTGATAAGGCTATTTTCACTCCATATTGTTAGCTCTTCGAGCGTCTCATTGCAAGCAATGGAAATATAGTCAACCCGGATACTATGATTTTTATTAATCATTGAAGTAAACACTTTTTTTAATTGGTCTACATTTGTATTCCCCTTTTTAATGCTTGCCTCAATCAGTTTTAAACCTCGATATATAATGCCAGCCTGTTTTTGTTCGCTAAGACTAAGGTAATTATTNCGCGAGCTTAGAGCAAGCCCATTCTCGTTTCTTACAGTTGGGCATGAAATAAAACGAATATTATAGTTTAAATCTTTAATCATTCGNTTTATAATTCTTGATTGNTGAGCATCTTTNTCACCAAAAAAAGTATGAGTTGGGTTAACAATGTTAAAAAGTTTNGATACGACTTTAGTTACGCCATAAAAAAAATGGGGTCTNGATTTTCCTTCTAGCTTTTTAAATAAANTNTTTTTATATTTAAAATTATCAGGCTTGTTTTNAGGGTATATTTCGTTNTCTGATGGTAAAAAAACAGCATCAACATTTAAGCTCTTTAAAATTTTTAAATCTTCTTTTATGGTTTTTGGGTAAGAACNNAAATCTTCNTCTGGAGAAAATTGAGNAGGATTTATATAAATAGAAACTANTGTNNTTTTGCAGTTTTTTTTAGAAGCTTTAATTAAAGAAATATGCCCAGCATGAAGNGCACCCATTGTCGGAACAAAGCCCANAGTATGAACAATATNTTTTCTCCAGGCAATNCAATCACTTGCTAAGTGAAAAGTTTTCACTAATTAGCNNTCTATATCAGATTTATACTTTTTAATTGATTTTAAAACACTCAAGTAAAGAGAATCATATTGCATCGCATGCTTNGGNGGTTTATTNGNGCTATAGCCNAAAATATCGTGAAAAACNTGAATTTGNCCATCGCANTTTTTTCCTGAACCAATACCAATAGTTGGTATTGATAAAGTATTTGTAATTTTTTCTGCTAAANNCTCAGGAATGCACTCTAAAACAANACCAAAAGCGCCAGCTTCCTCTAAAGCACAGGCATCATCAATAATTTGTTTNGCNTCTTGATCGTTTTTTCCTTGAACTTTATAGCCAGACATTTGNTGGTAAGACTGAGGAGTTAGCCCCACATGACCAAGAACAGGAATGCCATGTTCAACTAGTGCACANACATTCTGTTTAATGCGAANACCACCCTCAAGTTTTACCGCAGCAGCCCCNCCTTCTTTCATTAATTTGCCTGCATTTTTTATGGTTTCTTCAATTGAAGGTTGATACGATAAAAAAGGCATATCGGCAACAATTAGGGAGCGCCTAGAGCCTCTGGAGACAGCCTTTGTTAGCAATAATATTTCTTCCATAGAAATAGGAATAGTTGTGTCATAGCCATAGATCATCATTGAAGCGCTATCTCCAACAAGAATTAGAGGAATTTCAGCCTCNTCAACAATTTTAGCTGACATATAATCATATGCTGTNATTGTAGGAAAGCTNGTTTTTAAATTTTTTAAATTTTTAATATGTTGAATTGTAATTTTTTTCAACTTTTTATATGGTTTTTATGATTTAATCTAATAATTTTTGGTTTATGATTATTAGATTCAGATTTATCTAATGTACAGTAAGATAAAATAATAACCCTGTCACCTGTCTTTATAAGATGAGCCGCAGCACCATTTATACAAATACTTTTTGACCCGGAAGTATCAGGTATAGCATATGTTTCAAGCCTTGCACCGTTTGTAATNTCTAAAACATGAACTTTTTCGTAGTTTTGTATTTTTGCTGATTTCATTAAATCAGAATCGATTGCAATAGAACCTTCATAATCAAGATTTGCGTCTGTAACCATGGCTCTATGAATTTTTGATTTTAATAATTTGATTAACATTTTTTTTATTATATTGAAATATTACTTATTAATAATTTACTACAAAAATAAAATTATATTGAAAAAATAGTTATTAAATTTGCTAATTATTAATTAATTTTTTGATAATATTGGAAGCATCTAAATTCAATCAAACTATGTTTAAAGGGTTATTATATTTATTTATTTTAATNTTTGCATATCAGTGTGCATCAAATCCCANACCCCAGACAAATAAAGATGAAAANAAAAGCNTAACAGAAAAAGAAAGCTATATAGACGACCTTGTTTCTGGTAATAAATACTCNAGTGATGGCTTAGAAAAAAAGAATATCACTGAAAATATNTTTATAGCNGANCTTCAGTCAGAGCTNCATANNAACAAATCAGAAATTCAAAATTTNAGGTCTATTATTAAGTCACTAAGCAAGCAGGTTGAAAGCCANGANATTGATAAGAATACGGAGCAGTGGAACGCATCTCTAGGAATTTNTAATCAAGAAATTATCATGCAAAGTGGCACGGTNTATTATGGNAATATTATCTANCANGATGANGAATATGTAACNCTTGAAACACTAATTGGAAANCTTAATATNGANAGANCTCAAATTACTAGAGTNGTNTCACATAAAATGCCAACNAGCGAAGACAGTGTTGATTTTCCAGACATTGCTGTCGGNNCTTCTGTTTCAAGCATAGAAGATGGTACTCTGCTTTANAAAAANCCNGCTGAAGTTNTTTTAATTGGAAACATAACATCTTANAATGATGANGATGGGAGNACNAAACTTTCAGGTAATGTGAAAAATATCGGTGGTAAAAGAGCAGATTTTGTNAANCTAAACATAACTTTATATAGAGATTGGTCTCAAAAACTACAGCCTAAAACATTCTCNGTGTTCGTAAATGGGGAAACACACTACTTAAANCCTGAAGATAGCACGATGGTTTCCCTNAATAGTTTAAGNCCAAAATCTGAGGCAGGATTTGAATTGCATGTTCCCCAAAANTTTGGAACAGTAATGAGCTGGACTTATGATATAGACTACGAAGAGTATGAGTAATTAATTTAATAAAAAAAATATTTCAATGATTAATCAAACATTTAAATTTTTTTTATATCTTCACATTTTATTTTTTTTCACTACCAATTTATTTTCAAATACTAGAGTAGCCTTTTCAAGACCTGGTTCTTTAATTAGAACTCCAACCTATTTTGATTCAAAGTCAACAGGCAATTATTTTTTTGGTGTTTCAAGTGAAACAATTAATACAGAGACAAATAATCTGGCTCAATCACTTTATTTTCATGCCATATCACGAGATGGTTTAAGTTATGGTATTGTATATTCAACACACGCCCAAATCAATAACCTGGAAACACCTCGATCTGAGATTTCCCTTCATGTAAATAAAAAAATTTACGAATCAAACCAAATGCAGATTGTGGGAGGAATTCAAGATGTTTTGTTTAAATCAGAAGATGAGCATGAGCTGTCATTGTTTATTAGCCTTATAAACAAAGGTGTTTTTTTAGATAACGAAAAAAAATATTTTTTAAAAAGTGGAATGGGTTTTGGATCTGGAAAAATCAATAACGATTCTCATAATTATAACGATGAAATTTTACAAAAAGCGAGAGTTTTTTTTGGCTTTAAACTAAATACTCCGTTACTACANCATGCTGGAGGTGTTGATTTNCTTTTAGATTATGATGGCGCAGGCTCACATTTNGGGGCTAAAATTCCCCTAAACAAAAANATTATGCTTAATTTTGCTTTAACAAATTTTCAGCAGCTTGGGAATCTGAACAAATACAAAGATNCTTTNTCGGAATTAATTTTTTCTGACTCTCCAGCTATTGCNCTAGGCTTAAGCTTTGTGATTCCATCTCAANCAGAGTCCACAGCAAAAATTGAACAAGTTAATNTACCATTTGAAACAGCTGACGAACAATGNATAATTACTCAAACAAAAGAATTAAGTAATACNCCGCTGTCTTTAGATAATGAGTGTCANGANCAGGCTCTAAANCAATTTGTNAAAAANATAAATAAAGATTTTACAGCACTAAATGACTCAATTAAAACAATTAATCAAAAAATGGGTGTATATCAAACTCAGCTCTTAGAAAATAATTATCAAATAAATATGTTGCAAGATTCAATTAATATGCAATATCTTAAACATCGCATTTCTGAATCAGAGTTAAATATTGCGATGAAACATTTGTCACAATCTTTACAATATTTTTATTTAGAAGATTATTTGTCTGCTTTAAATCAAGNAGAAAAAGTTATAAAAATGTTCCCTTCNTTAGCCATTGCATATGCGAGAAAGGGTACAATTTATTATAAAATGGGTGATATTCAGAATGCAACTATAAATTGGAACCTNGCNTTAAAGTATGANCCTGAATACACAGAGGTTCANAANATGTTGCTAAANATAAAANAAGATTTTGAAAATAATTAATTAGGAGAATTAAATGGATATTGCATCGCTGATNGGGCTAGTACTTGGTATTGTTTTNGTTATTGGCGCTATGGTTGAGCAGGCTGGTAATGTTGCAGGACTTTCTGCGTTTGTGAGTTACGGTAGCCTTATGATTGTACTGGGAGGAACCATTGCTGCAACAGCTATTGGATTTAGAGTAAATGAAATTTTAAGGGTNTTTACATTNGTTAAGTTTGTTGTTACAAAGCCAAANTTTGTATTNCATGAANTAGTTCAAGATTTGATTGATGCAGCAGANGCTTATAGNAAAGGACCTTCTGAGCTTGAAAAGTTTACTGAAAANGTTAAGAATCCATTTATTATAGATGGANTAACATTTATTGTAAATGGAATCAAATATGACGATTTAAAAGCAATTTTGCATCAAAGAGAAAAATTTAGATTTAATAGAGAAAATCATGAATCTGATTTAATGTTAACTCTTGGTACTTTTTCACCAGCATTTGGAATGATTGGAACTTTAATTGGGCTTGTTTTTATGTTAAACAGTATGGATGGAGGCGCTGATGGTGCTTCAAAAATTGGTCCAGCTATGGGCGTTGCCTTGGTTACAACTTTTTATGGTTCCCTTTTTTCAAGTTTAATTTTCAATCCTTTTGCTGAGAAACTTCAGCTTAGAAATAGAGAAAATAGACAGGCAAGCGAGCTGATGATTGCGGGATTATTGTTGATTTGGCAAAAAAAACACCCCTTGGATGTTTCTGATATGCTTACATCATATATTGAACCAAAAGATCGATTAAAATATTTTAGTGATCAAGATTAATGAGCGTTGATTTAGACATAAATAATGATAATGTAGATAAAAAGTCAGGTGGCGGTGGCGGATGGCTAATGACTTATGCAGACATGATGACACTATTGTTTGCATTTTTTGTATTATTATATTCCATGTCTTCACCAGATCCTGTGAAAATGTCTCAAATTCAGGATGCTATGGATGAAGATAGTTCGCTTAAAACACAAAGCGAAGTTAAGAAAGATTTTCAGGAAATTATTGAGGATATGGGTATAGAAAGTTCAACTAATATTATAAGTGATCCTCGAGGTGTTGCTATTGAAATGGACGGGGACATATGTTTTGGTTCAGGAAGTACTAATATTAAAAATACATTAAAAAGTATTTTAAACCAGGCTTCAGATAAAATATTAGTTAATGATAAAGATTTCAGGATGGTTATTATAGAGGGTCATACAGATTCTGATAAAATACCAAAGAAATTACAAAAATTTTATCCAACAAATTGGGAATTATCTGCCGCAAGAGCTTCAAATGTTGTAAATTATCTTATTAGTAGAGGCGTTAATTCTGGTAGGTTGCAAGCATCCGGGTATGCTGATAGGTGGCCATCGGAGGCTTCATGGTTTGATGTAAGAAGTGGGAAAATTACTGATGAAACAATTGCTAAATATAATTTAACAGAAAAACAAAAACAAAAAAATAGACGCATAAAAATTGTGTTTACCAATAATTAAAAAGGTACTAGGAGAAAACATGAAAAGTTTTACAAAAATATTTTTAATGATTTTTACAATAGCGAGCTTTGCCTTTAGCCAAAATGCTGAATTAATAAGTCAGCAAATTACAATTGAAAATGCTATAAAAAGCAAAGTTGATGCTGTGGTTAATAAGTTTTTAAAATCAAGCGAATACCTAACTATTGTTAATGCCAGACTAGACTTTAAGCCAGTATCTTTAAAGTCTGTTGATGAAAAGGATATGGGAGAAGTAAAGTCCAGCTCACAGCTTTCTGTTATTCCAGGGTTAATGCCAAGTATACCTACGCAGCAATCTTTATATAAAAAATCTAATAAATCTCAAGATTTTAGTTTTTCAGGTGAAAAATATATTTTATATCAANTAGAAATTATAATTTANTTAGATGAATCTATTTCAACCGGAAGCCTTCAAACTAATTTATCTACTGTGATAATGCAGAATTTAAAAGAGGTAGACTGTAACAATTGCATACGATTTGAAACATTAGAGCTACCCGGTATAGGTAANGAGGACCAAAAGAACTGACTCAAGCNTGGAAGAGCTNTTAATTGAAATTGATTCTTTAAAAGAAACGATGAGAAANAGTCANNTAGCTATAAAAGATAATCAAATTGATGAGCTTGAAGANATAAACGCNAAATATCTTGATGAAATAAAAGGCNTTCAAGATCACTTAAAAGAGCAAGACCGTCTTAAGCAAGAAGCTGAAGCAATGAGGATGGCTAGATTAGAAGAAAATGAACGTAATTATAGAGCTAAGCAAGACTCTCTATATGTCTTAACTTCCATTAAGCTTGATGAGGCAGTTAGGGGTCGTATACAATCAGAAGAAACTACNAAGAAAGAGTTGCTTAATGTTATTAAAATGCANATCCAAGGNGANGAAATGACNGGAGATGTATCTGATAATACTCAGTCTGAACTATTTACNAAAACACCATCTTCNGGTCAAAAAGGAATNGGCTCTCAAACATGGATGATGATTTTGATGTTACTATTATTACTTGCAATTTTGTTAGTTGTAATTATGAAAAATAAGCAAACAGTTTATTTAAAACCAAAAAGCAACGGTAGCCCCAAAACAACTGANGGTGAAACTGGTGCTCAGTCATCATCTCAATCATCAGATTTTAAAACAACTCAAGCATATGAAAATGATGATGTGAAAAGAAGTGAACTTCATTCTTTAAGACAAAAAGCTGTATCAATGAGTGTAAGTGAAAAAGCCGGAGCAAACCAAATTGTTCAAGATTGGTTGGGAGATACAGAGTCTGAAGAATTAGAAAGTGATGGAGAAAATCAAAAAGAAGAAGAATAATTATGGATATAGATAATATAAATGGTTTAGATAAAGCAGCTATACTTTTTCAAATACTAGGAGAGTCATTAGCCTTAAGTATGTTTCAAGGAATTTCTGAGGCAAACACCCTTAGAATTCGTGTTCGCTCAAGAGAGTTGCGCAATATTCCATTAGCACTTAAAGAAAGTGTTTTGGAAGAATATTATTTTAAAATGATGAGCACTAAATATCATAATTTTGATAAGAATGAAAATAAACTATTTTCTTTTTTGATTGAGCTAAACAATGAACAAGTCTTCTATTTGATTAATACAGAGCCACCAAAAGTAATTGCATTAACTTTAGATCAATTAGAGCAAAAAAGAAAAATGAAAATTATGGAGAGGTTTTCACCTGAGATGAAACATAGCATTATTATGGAGCTTGGCAAATTAAATGAAATTCCTCTTGAGGGTGTTGTAAGTGTAGCAAAAGAATTAAAAAACAAAATATCTTTTTTGCCTAGTCCCAAAGAATTTTCAAGAGGTGGGCCAAAAAGTATTGCCAATATTTTAAATCAAATGACGGTTGAAGACGCAGAGCAATATTTAGAGCAATTATCTATGGATGATCCAGAGCTTTATACAGAAGTTAAAAAACATTTTTTATCTTTTGATGATTTGTTGGAAATGCCTGATCACATAATGAAAGTGTTTTGGAGAAATCCGGAAATTGATGTTGATGATTTAAGCAAGGCTCTTAAGGGCCAAGAGCAATCTATCATTGAAAACATTTCTTCTTATCTATCAAAAAGAAACCAAAGAAAGTTTACTGAATTTACAGAGCCTCTTTCAAAGCGTGATATTGATTCATCTCAATTATCTTTTGTAAATCTTGCTAGAAAAATGAATGATACAAAAGAAATCAAACTAGAAGATATCTTAGAAGAAACAGATTTAATTGAATAAGGTTTTAGTTTTCTGAGCTTAAAATTAGATTTACAAGCGCTACTACATCTAAAACATTAATTGCTCCATCTGTATTTAAATCTGAGCATGCATTATAACTTCCATTGGTTAAAACTATATTCATAGTTGTAATCACATCTAAAACATTTATTTGGTTATCAGCATTGGCATCTCCATCAATACAGCTAGCACCCAGTTCAACTTCAAGCTGAACGCTTTCAGCGCCATCGCTAAAGATTAGGGTTGCAAGGCTATACTCGTCTCCAATATTAGCACTAAACACTACACCACCATCATAAATATGGCTATTTGGTACCATTGTTAATATTGTTTCAGAATCATTCAGAGAGACTTCACTAATCGTTGCAAGGTTGTTGTCAGAATCAGTATAAAGCACGCTAAGTACCCCGTTTTCGTAAATAGGATTAGATAGTACTGGTGCGCTGTTAGATGATTGATTCTGTGTTGANAANACTAATANGCCAACATCTGATGTATCTAAAATATCTGTTGATATACTGAGNCCACTTAAACCAGCTGAGATTGTTACACCNACTANTCCTACNCCTTGGTATGAATTAGGCCATTCNCCCCAANCNGGATCATCAGTAATNNCNCTTAAAAATGANCTNGCTTGTAANGAATTACCNGATGTATTGTAATCAAANTCAGTACTTATTACTTCAAAACCACCNACATCACCACTAATAAAATCACCCTCAATTTTATATATTCCTGGGTATAGTTGTCCAAAACCCCCATTNCCAAAAGCATATGCATANGCAACTGGATTTTCAATNTTGTCAGGATTAACAATTGCTATTACATATAAATTCCANGGACCAAAAAACCCTCCTTCGCTNCAACAACTTCCGTTAAGNTCTAAAGAAGTATAAAGTTGGTTTTCGCTATATGAGGCNTTTAGGCTTACAATATCTTGTCCAGACCCACCTGTTCCATCAGAAGGATCATCATTAGCAAGAGTAGCAAACAAATTATTAGAAACAGGCCATTCATTATTTTGATTAAATGGTGATTGAGAAATTGTTGCTTGTCCAAAATTTAAACCCAAAGATTCTGAATCTAAAGATCCAGACAAATACCACCAAGCGTTATTTTGCATACTTGGCATTGATGTAATTGCGCTCCAGGTATTTTCATATCCTACTGTATTTAGTAGTTGTACATCAGTATTTTCAGTCCAGCTTAACTGATTATCATGAGAAACAAAAACTTTGGCAGAAGTATTAGGAAGTGATGATAGGCTATCTGATAAATCGCAGTGAGTATGAAAATTTATATTTGGCGCAGAAGAACATAAGTTTGACAATAGCTCTTCTCTAACATTTGGTGTAATATTATTAAGTGTTTTTTTCCCTTCCATTGCAGTTTCCCAAATTAATTGCATTGATTGCTCAATCATTTGATTAATTTGACTTTCAGTGGGATATTGATTATTTGCAAAAATAAAACAGGTTGAAAGTAAAAGTAAATAATTTTTCATACAAACTCCTAAATAATTAAACGTTATAATATATAAACATTAAAATAATTATTCTATGTAATAATATGTTACTAGCGAAATGCAGCTTTTGCTGCAGCAAGATATGCTATGGGAATTCTAAAAGGAGAGCAGCTAATATAGTCTAAGTTAATATTATTAAAAAAGTAAATAGATTTTGGATCCCCACCATGTTCTCCACATATTCCAATTTTTATTTTTGGTTTGGATTGCCGAGCTTTTTTAACAGCTAGCTTTACTAGGCTACCGACACCTTCTTGATCAATTGTTTTAAAAGGATCTTCAGTTAAAATATTATTATCAAAATAATCTTGAATAAAACCACCAATATCATCTCTAGAAAACCCGAATGTAGTTTGAGTTAAATCATTAGTACCAAAAGAAAAAAAGTCTGCTTTTTCTGCAATTTGATCTGCCGTTAAGCACGCCCTAGGTAGTTCTATCATTGTTCCAATTTTATATTTGAGATTTATTTTTAATTTTTTATTTAATTTTTTAGCTACTTTTTTTATAACTCTTTTTTGATTATCAAATTCACCGATAGTACTTACTAGCGGAATCATAATTTCAGGATTTGGTTTAAATCCTTTATTAAGTAGTTTAGCACAAGCACTAAAAATTGCCTCCACCTGCATTTCTGTAATTTCAGGAAATGAAATAGCCAGCCGACAACCACGATGGCCTAGCATTGGGTTTATTTCAAATAAATCAATGATTCTATTTTTAATTTCCTTAGCTGAAATTTTCATGTTTTTTGAAAGTAAATTAATTAAATCTGTGTTTTTTTGTGATGGCAAAAATTCATGTAAGGGCGGATCAAGCAACCGAATAGTGACTGGATTAGGTGACATTTCTTTAAGAATTTTATAAAAATCATTTTTTTGATATGGCAGTAGTTCCATAATAGCTTTTTTACGATCACCATCTGATTTTGATAAAATCATTTTTTGGACACTGCGAATTCTTCTTTTATCAAAGAACATGTGCTCTGTTCTGCATAGACCAATACCTTCAGCACCTAGTTTTTTTGATAGTGATGCATCCTTTGGGTTGTCTGCATTTGTTCTAATTTTTAACTTTTTAAATTTATTTGTTAGAGATATAAGTTTTAAAAAATATTTATTTCTAAAGAAGTTTGATTTTACTAAATCTAATTTTTTATCATAAATTAATCCCTCAGTACTATTGATTGTAAACCAGTCTCCCTCTTTGTATGTAACATTATTAATTGAAACTGTTTTATGTTTTAAATCAATNTTTAAGTTTGAACACCCTACTATACAAGCTTTTCCCCANCCTCTTGCTACNAGAGCAGCATGAGAAGTCATTCCTCCTTTTGCTGTAACGATTCCTTGNGAAACATNCATTCCTTGAACATCTTCTGGAGATGTTTCATGTCTAATGAGTATAACGGGTTTATTTTTTTTATGCCATGTCTCTGCATCAGTAGCAGAAAACACAATTTGACCACAGGCTCCTCCGGGGCTTGCAGGTAAACCAGACTCTATCGGAGAATTAATTTTTTCGAGCTCTGGATCAACTTTTGGGTGCATTATTTCATCTAAATTTTTTGATACGATTCTATTGATAACCTCTTTCTGATTTATCAGTTTTTTCTCATTCATTTCAATTGCAATTTTTATTGCCGCCTCACCTGTTCTTTTGCCTTTTCTTGTTTGAAGCATCCACAGTTTTCCTTCTTCAATAGTAAATTCGACATCTTGCATATCTTTATAATGTTTTTCAAGCTTGTCTTTAATTTTTATTAATTGATTATAAATATTAGGCCACGTTTCTTCCAGGGTTTTACTTTGCCTTGTTTGTGCTGTTTTACTTGATTTATTGATTGGCTTAGGTGTTCTAATTCCAGCTACTACATCTTCGCCCTGAGCGTTTTCTAACCACTCACCATACATACTATCATCACCATTTGATGGATTTCTAGTAAACGCGACACCTGTTGCAGATTTTTTTCCTAAATTTCCAAACACCATTGTTTGTACATTAACTGCTGTTCCACAATCATGAGGTATATTTTCAATGTTTCTATATTGTATTGCTCTTTTACCGTTCCAGGATTTAAAAACAGCTTCAATCGCCCCCCATAATTGTTCTTCACATGAATCTGGAAATTCTGTTTTGAAAGATTTTTTTATTTGATCTTTGAATGTTTTTATTAATTTTTG
>NZPQ01000036.1 GCA_002693365.1 Fidelibacterota bacterium | reverse complement strand
CATCCAGCAACAAGCTCAGATTCTGCTTCTGGAATATCAAATGGTGTTCTATTTGTTTCTGCAACAACAGATATAAAAAAAATAAAAAAAGCAATAAAAGTAAAAGGACTGTGAAAAATAAACCATCTATTATCAGCTTGCCATTGTACAATATCAGATATTTGTAAACTTCCACAAACAATAACAATTAATAATAAATTAAGGCCTATTGGAATTTCATAACTAATTATTTGAGCAGCAGATCGCATAGCTCCATATAAAGACCATTTATTATTAGATGACCATCCTGCTAGTATAACACCAATAACACCAACAGAGCTCATTGCAATAATATATAATATTCCAATATTAAAATCAGAAACTATTAATCCATCACTAAAAGGAATACCTATGAAAGTAAGAAGAGCACCAGCAACAATTATAAATGGAGATACCAACATTAAAACTTTATCTGCGTTTGCAGGCATTATATCTTCTTTTGTAAGCAACTTAACAGTATCAGCAAAAATTTGACCAATACCACCCCAGAATTTTTTACCACCTTTAAAACCAAAGATACCAACCTCCATTGGGCCTAATCTATCTTGCATAAAAGCAGCTACTTTTCTTTCAAAATAAACAGAAAGCATAACATTTAATGCCATAAGAATGAATAAAACTAGACCAGGAACAACAACAGCAAATAATAGTAAAATATTTACATCGATATTTATAAATGAAATAGCGCTTAATATTGAATCAACTATAGATGTCATCTATCGATTTCTCCTAGAACAATATCCAAACTGCCCAATGCTGCTATAACATCAGACATCATCCAACCCTCAGATATTTCATTTAAAACAGAAAGATTGCAGTAAGCCGGAGATCTCATCTTTAATCTATCAGGCATGTTTTTACCAGCGCTTCTAATATAAAAACCAACATCCCCACGAGCTGATTCATACCTTGAATAAACTTCACCTTTTGGTGGTCTTATTTTTTTTGGTAAAACTTCATGAACATCTCCTGGTGGAATAGCATCAAGAGCTTGCCTAATAATCTTAGCTGATTCCTTCATTTCTAAGACTTTAACATAGTATCTATCCCAACAATCACCAACAGTACCCATCAAACCCTCTCCAACAGGTACATCAAAATCAAATTTATCATATACAGAATAAGGCTCATCTTTTCTTAAGTCAAAAGTACTGCCAGAACCTCTTAAACTTGGACCAGTTACCCCATAATTTATACCTACATCTAATGGCAAGACACCTACATCAGCTGAACGCTCAATGAAAATTTTATTTGAAGTTAAAACTTGGTTATATTCGTCAATTTGAGGTAAAAAATAATCTAAAAATTCATGAGTTTTCTGAATGAACTTTGGTGGCAAGTCATGAGAAACTCCACCTGGCCAAACATAATTATAAAGTAATCTAGCTCCACATAACATTTCAAATAAATCAAGAATTCGTTCTCTGTCTCTTAATGTCCATGTAAACGGTGTTATAGCACCTACATCAAGCCCAAAAACACCCACAGCTATTAAATGACTTGCAATACGTTGAAGCTCAGCAACAATAACTCTTATGTATTCAACTCTTTCTGGTAATTCAAGATTCAATAGCTTTTCAACAGCCATTGAATATGAATGACTCATATGCATTGAAGCTAAATAGTCACATCTATCTGTAAAGGGAACTATTTGTTCGTAAGATAAACTTTCGCAATGTTTTTCAAAACACCTGTGTAAGTATCCAATTATAGGTTCAACATTACTAACAATTTCACCATCTGTAATAATTTTTAACCTTAAAACTCCATGAGTACTAGGGTGCTGAGGTCCCATATTTACAACCATTTCATCTGCACTAATAATACTTTTATCTACAATTTTAAACATATTATTCCCAATAACTTTTATCTTTTGGAACAGGCATACCATTATAGAAATCAGGAGTTTCATAATCTTTTCTTAGCGGATGACCTTCCCAATCCTTAGGTAATAAAATCCTTTTCATGTCAGGATGATTAGCAAATTTCAAACCAACTAAATCAAAAGCTTCTCTTTCATGCCAATTTGCTGTCTTCCATATATCAGACACTGAAGGTATTTCAACTTCTTCATCAACTTCAATTCTTACTTCTAAATAATGCTTTAATTTGGTAGAATAAAAATTATAAGCTACACCAAGCTTATTATCTGTCAAATCATANCCTGACAAACACATTANATAGTCAAATTTTANATNTTTGTTTTTAAATAAAAACTTCGAAATTGAAGACCATTTTTTAGGNTTATTTATTATTATGTAATTTGAATCTTCACTANAAGATATATCATCTTTAAATTTATTAACTAAAATATCATTTATTTTACTAGACATGTAATCAAGCCTTTTTTGTTAATGGTTTGTCGAGCTTTATTTTCTTTTGTAATTCTAATATCCCTTGGATTAAAGCCTCAGGTCTAGGAGGACAACCAGGAATGTAGACATCNACAGGNACAACTATATCAACTCCTTTTAAAACATGATAACCATGNTGCCAGTATGGACCACCACTNTTTGAACAACTNCCCATAGAAATAACNTATTTTGGATCTGCCATTTGNTCANATAGTCTTTTAACTCTAGAAGCCATTTTTAATGTTACTGTACCAGCTACAATCATAACATCTGCTTGTCTAGGGGTTGCTCTTGGCATCATACCAAATCTCTCNAAATCATGNCTAGGACCAGCAGCAGCCATCATTTCAATAGCACAACATGCTAAACCAAATTGAAAAAACCAGGGGGAGCCTGCNCTNCCCCAATTAATNAGNTCTTCNANCTTNGCAACNACAACATTATCTTTNTCAAATTTTTCTACNAGACTAAAATCGTCTTTTACATAATAATCTTCATGTGACATATCAATTTTCTTTNATTTTTAATTTTGAGTATCTACCTTCACCATACTTTAACTTCATTTTAACCCAATCTAAATCACCTTTAATCCAAACATATGCGAANCCTATGATTAAAATTAAAACAAAAATAAACATTTCTATAAAAGCTAAAAAACCTAAGCCGCTATCAACTAAACTCTGAAAAACAACAGCCCATGGGAATAAAAATAAAACTTCAACATCGAAAATAATAAAAATTAAAGCAATTACATANAATCTTACATTAAATTTGACCCAAGCTGAGCCTTCAGGAACTTCACCACATTCATAAGAAGCAAGTTTTTCTCCTCCCTTATTATGTCTNGGNGAAACAATATATTGAATAACTAAAGGTAGCGCTACTAAAGCGACAACTAGAACTGCATATATTGGAACTGGTAAAAAATCTGTATACAATTTTATTTCTTNTTCAATTAATTTTTAGTTCTAACAANAGATACATAATTTACGAATTTATATTTTTTAGCACCAACAAATTTTGATTTGAATTTTAATAATTTTTTTTAAATAAATTACAGGTATGTTTTTTATTTTAAATAAACTAATAATTCTAACNATTCCAATACTACCAAAATTTTTTGTAAAAATATTTGCCAATAAATATGTAGCAGGTATTAAAACATCTGAAGCGATAAATGTAGTAAAAAAATTAAATCAAAAGAATCTTACTTGCACTCTAGATATTCTGGGTGAACATACAAAATCTAAAAATGAGTCTAATGCAATAGCTAATAAATATGTAGATATTTTTGAAAAGCTAGAACAAAATAAACTTGATTGTAATATATCTGTCAAACCCTCTCATATAGGTTCTGATGTAGATAATAAAGTTTTAAAAAATAACATANAAAAACTTATTGATGCTGCAAAAAAAAATAATAATTTTCTTAGAATTGATATGGAAGATAGNAATTTAACNGANTTATCAATAAACATATATAAAGAAAANTTTANGAAAAAATCTTACTTAGGAATTGTTTTACAGGCATATTTGAAAAGAACTGAAAGTGACATAGAGAATTTAGATTCNTTCTCAAATATAAGGCTCTGCAAAGGCATCTANAATGAAGACAAGTCTATTTCATTTAAAAAACCAATTGATATAAATAAAAATTTTTTAAACCTGCTTGACAAAGCTCTTGAAAAAAATATTTATGTAGGTATAGCTACCCANGATGAAAAACTNATTAAATCTTGTCTAGAAATTATAGATTCAAAAAAAATTAGTAAGAAAAATATAGAATTTCAAATGCTATATGGTGTTCCAATGGATAATGTAATCAAAAAATTAATGGCTCAAAATTTTAAAATTAGAATTTATGTTCCTTATGGAAAAAACTGGTACGACTACTCAATCAGAAGAATAAAAGAAAATCCAAACATATCTAAATATATAATTAAAAACTTATTTAAATAATAAAAGGCACCAATTAAAGAGGTGCCTTTTACTAGAGAAAACAATGAAAAATCATTGAATTATTAATTTCTTAGTGGTTTACCTTTAGTTAACATAAATCTTATTCTATCTAAAGTTTTTTTCTCTCCGCACAAACTTAAAAAGGCTTCTCTTTCAATATCAAGCAAATATTGTTCATCTACAGCAGTAAACATACCACCTTTTTTACCACCAGTTAAAACATAAGCAAGTTTACTGCCAATTAATGCGTCATGTTCACTAATTTTTCCTGCTTTTACCATACTTTTGGCTTGCACATCAATAGCTAATCTGCCCGCAGAACCAGGGAGTTTAAAAGTTTCTACTTCAGGTTTAGAATAATCATTTGATAAATCTAAAACCATATCTTTTGCATGAGATAGAATATGATCTCTATTTACTACAATTTTATCATCTCCAGTTAGATAACCATAAGATTGAGCTTGCTTAGCAGAAGTTGCAACTTTCGCAAAACCTACTGTTTCAAAAGCTTTTTGAACTAAGGGTAAGGTGCCTGTTATACCTGTTTTAATTTTTTTTGATAAGTTTGATAACATTCTAAGGTTACCTCCAGCTCCAGGAATTAAACCTACACCAACTTCAACAAGACCAATATATGATTCTGCTGCAGCAACTCTTCTATCACAAGAACCAATGATTTCCATACCTCCACCAAGAACTAATCCATATGGAGCTCCTACAACTGGGTAATCAGCAAATCTAATATTTTGAAATATCTGCTGAATAGTATTTATAAAAGTTTCTAAAGATTCAAAATCTTTTTTCTCAGCTGCTTGCAAAATCAAACTTAAGTTAGCACCTGCACAAAAATTTGCACCCTCTCCTGAAATAACTAAACCTTTATAATTATTTTCCTTCACCCAATCAATAGATTTAGCAAAAACCTGCATCATTGAACCATCAATTGGATTAAGTTCGGGTTTCAAAACAGAGTGAAGCTTAATTGACGCAACACCATCACCCAAGTCATATAAAGAGGCTGACCAATGCTTATCAATTAACATTTTATTTGATTTTAAATGATTGTAATCAATGACTCTATCATTTTGGACAATTTGAATATAATCATTTACTTTAATATCAAATAAATGCTTTTTACCACTTTTATATTTATAGATTGATTTAAAATTATTTTTTGGCATTTTCTTTAACCAATCTGGTAACTTTATGTTTTCTTTTGAACAACGTTCTACAAAATATTCTAAACCAATTGCATCCAAGACTTCAAAAGGCCCAAGTTCCCATCCAAAACCACCTTTCATGGCATTATCAATACTTAAAACATCATCAGCAATCTCACCTAATAAATTAGCAGAATANGCTAAAGATTTAGCAAAGCACGTCCATAAAAATTCGCCTGCTAAATCATCGACTCTGACAACAGAATTTAATCTATCTGATAAATAAATATTTTCTTTTGCAATAGAAAATGCAGCATATTTTTTCTTTTTCATTGGCTTNTAATCCATAGAATCTAAATCCAATGAATGAATTACACCTTTATCAATTTTTTTGTAAAAACCTTGCTTAGTTTTTTGACCTAACCAATTATTATCAACCATTTTTTGAATATAATCTGGTAATTTAAAAATATCTCGTTCAGGATCATCTTGGCAATCATTGTATGCAGTATCAGCAACAAAACACATTGTATCTAAGCCAACAACATCTGCCGTTCTAAAAGTTGCACTTTTAGGCCTACCAATCAGAGTACCTGTTAATGCATCAACATCTTCAATAGATAATTTTCTTTTTTTAGATTCGTGTAAAGTTACCATCATTCCGTAGACACCAATTCTATTTGCAATAAAATTAGGTGTATCTTTAGCGTGAACTACATTTTTTCCTAAAATATCAGTTAAAAAATAATCCATCATTTCAACTAACTTCATATTAGTTTTATCAGATGAAATTATTTCAACTAACTTCATATATCTAGGAGGATTGAAAAAATGAGTTATAAAAAATTTATTTAAAAAATCATCAGGTAAACCCTTTGATAAATTTTGTAGAGATATACCTGATGTNTTAGAGGTNACAACGCAATCNTCNTTNAGAAAAGGAATAATTTTTTTATATAAATCCTGCTTCCATTCTAATTTTTCTGATATAACTTCTACTATCCAATTGCATTCTTTAATTTTATCTAAATGATCATTGTAATTACATACAGTTATTAAGTTAGAAGATTTAAAATTATAATATGGACTTGGTTTTAATTTTTTACAATTTTCTATTCCTTCACTTGCAACTTCNTGTGTCATATCAAAAGCAAAAACTTCAATACCAGCGTTAGTTAAATGAGCTGCAATNTGAGANCCCATGACACCTGTTCCAAGAACTGCAACTTTTTTTATTTCCATACTCATTTAGTTAATCCTTTCTAATACTGTTGCTATACCTTGACCAGTACCAATACACATAGTAGCTAAACCAAGATTAGAATCATTTTGTTCCATAGCATTCATAAGAGTTACAATAATTCTAGAACCTGAACATCCTAATGGATGACCTAAAGCAATAGCACCACCATTAACATTAATTTTATCTAAGTCCCAACCCCCTTTTCGAATAACATATAGNGATTGAGCAGCAAAAGCTTCATTTAATTCAATTAGATCAATATCATTAATATTTAAACCAGCTTTACTCAAAGCTTTTTCTGTTGCAGGTAAAGGACCTGATCCCATTCTAGTCCAATCTACACCTGCAACTGCTCTACTTCTAATTCTAAATTTTGGATTTAAATTCATTTCTAAAGCTTTAGACTCATCCATAATAATCATAGCTGCTGCTCCAATAGAAATTGGACTAGAAGTTGCNGCAGTTATAGTACCATTTTCATCAAAAGCTGGACTTAATGATTTTATTTTTTCTAAATTAGGCTCTCTTGGTCCTTCATCTTTAATTAATTTTTCTTCATTAAATTCAATTTCAAGTATTTCATTACTAAACTTACCATCTTCTTGGGCTTTTAAAGCTTTTTTGTGAGAATTAACAGAAAAATCTTCTTGATCTTTTCTTGAAATATCCAAATCTTTGGCTAAGTTTTCAGCTGTTTCACCCATACCAATGTAATATTCCTTTTCATATAAATCAGGATGAAAACTAGGATTGAATCCTCCCATTGGAACTTGAAACATATCTTCAACTCCTGCTGCAATTCCTGCAATACTATCACCAGAATTTATTGATTGACTAATTTGATGAACAGCATCCATCGATGAACCACAAAATCTATTAACAACCTTAGCAGCTGATGTAACCGGTAAATCAGAGAGTATAGCAACTCCTTTTGACATTAACATACCTTGACTACCTTCNGGGAAAGCACAACCTAAAACTAAATCTTCGTATAAATTCTTATCTATACTTGAATTTCTATCCAAAAGCTGTTTTACAACAGATGAACATAAATCATCAGCTCTCATTCCAATTAGCTTACCATTTTTTAACCCAATTGGGCTTCTTGCACCATCAATTATAACAGAATTATTCATAAAAAATTTTCCTTTATATTAGATATTTAAATAATACTTTTCTTGCTTATAAAACTCGTCAATAATTTCTTTTTTAAGATTAATTTCATTAGGCAAATAATTTAATTCTTTAGAGTTAGCTACATTACAAAAATCATACTTCTCGCTATCACTATCGAAGTTCATGTGATTACAAATATGAGAATTTATAGATTTGACTCTAGAAATCAATTTATTAAAATGTTGACTAACTGATAATTTTAATACAGGAAGAGTATTATTTTTGTGATTTCCATGTTCTAGCTGATTATATCTTAAAAAACAATTATGCATTATAGCTATAGAGCAAACTATATCAGCAAAAGGCTCAATTAGCCATTGTTTATTTTTAAAATCTTGACCATAAATATTAATCAAATTATCCAAAACAAATAAACCAGTAGATTTACAAAATTCAATAACATCTGCTTCTTTACTAACTTCATTATCAAATGCATTAGAATCATACATATTCTCTGAACGTAAAATAAGGGCATCTCTTATCGGTAATTCTTCAAGAATTGCTTTTTTCAAGACCGTACCAGAAATAATTAAACGATTTATTTCATTAGTACCCTCAAAAATTCTATTAATTCTTTCATCTCTGTAGACTCCAGCAGCAGGATATTCTTCGCAGAATCCAGAACCACCAAAAATTTGAACCCCTTCATCAGCGCAGTATGCTAGAGCTTCAGAACCAACAACTTTACTTACGCTTGCTTCAATAGCATGATCTTCGGTGATTTTTTGAACTTTAACATAATAATCTTTATCATTAGGATCAAGCTTGCTAATTGATTCATCGATTGAACCTGTCGTTGCATAATTAATAGTATCAGATTCCCATGTTCGAACAATCATGTTAGCGAATTTATTTTTTATCATATCAAAATTCAAAATGGAACGAGAAAATTGTTTTCTTTCTTTGGCGAAATTATAAGAACCGTTAATACTACTCATTGATCCTGCTGATGAAGAAAAACCTAATTTCCATCTTCCTGCGTACAAACAATTCAATGCAATATGTCCGCCTTCACCAACTGAACCTAATAGATTTTCTACTGGTACTTTACAATTTTCAAAATACATAGTTACAGTTGAAGAACCTTTAATACCCATTTTTTTCTCTTCAGCTCCAATCACCCAGCCTTCACAATCTTTATCTACTATGAATGCAGTCATTTTTCCTGAAACTTTTGCGAAAGCGATACAGGATTTTGCCCAAGAACCATTTGTTATCCATATTTTCTGACCATTTAAAATATAATGAGTCTTTTCATCATTTAAATAAGCAGTTGATTCTCCATTCATGGCATCTGAACCTGCATTAGGTTCAGTAAGAGCAAAGCACGCTAACCATTCGCCCGATGCTATTTTCGGTAAATACTTTTCCTTTTGTGCATCAGTTCCATACCATACAATAGGTAAAGCACCAATCCCAGAATGAGCACCAAGTGTTACCATAATAGAACCACATTCTGAAAAAGCAAGATAATCAACAACAATCGCAGCTGTAGTTTTGTCTAAATTTGAACCACCATATTTTTCTGGCATGTCAACACCTAGGAACCCCATCTCTCCTAATTCCTTAAAAATTTCTAAAGTTAATTCTTCATTTAAGGTTGACAACTTATCTTTTAAAGGCTTCATTCGAGTAGTAGCATACTCGTAAGCAGCATCAGCAAACATTTTTTGATCCTCGGAAAACATTTCTTTGGAAAACATTTTCGATCGGCTTAAAGGGGATACTAAAAATGACCCTCCTTGTCCATAAAGTTTTTCAAAATCAGTTTCTTCAATATTTTTTTTGTAATCAAATTTTTGTTCTTTAACTTCCATAATTATTCCTTATTTTTTAAATCCATGTATTATAAATTCTATAACATCGTTCAAATATTTTTCAGCAGATATTTCTGTTTTCTCAAAAATACTAAACCATATCACGCCTTGAAGTGATGTCATTACAGACAAAGCTGCAACATCTAAATCGATATTTTTGTATAATCCTGAGCTTACACCTTTCGAAATTATATTCCTAAACAAAACAATTAATTTTGAATACAACTCTGTTGTTCTTTTTCTAACATCAAGATCATGATTAGATAGTGACCAAAATTCTAATTCTGCTAAAAATATATGCTTACTTGACTTAAATGCCTTAATTACATCTAATGTAATATCTCTTAACAATTCATCTGGGTTATTATTTGTTAAATCTTTATC